>NZ_OY730247.1 GCF_963422545.1 uncultured Flavobacterium sp. | reverse complement strand
GTTTCTTTTCATCCTGAAAACCATCAGCTTGATATGGGATTAGCGTATAACTCGAATGCCGAAAACACTTTTCAGACGCCTTATACAGTAGCCAATTATAAAGCCATGCAATATGCCTGGTATCATACCACATTTGATAAAATTGGAGCAAGTTTATTGTTTTTAAATACAGGTTATGAATATGCAAATGCCGATGCAAAATTACTGGTAGATTACAAACAAACTTTCGGAACTTATTTAACCTACAAAACAGGAAAAATTGACGGTAACTTAAGTTTCTACGGTCAAACCGGAAAAAGTACTAACCTGCAAGTTAGCGCTTGGGATGCCGCAGTAAACTTTGGGTATAACATAACTGATTCTTTTAAAGCCGGTTTAGGTTATGAATTCCTATCCGGTAAAGACACCAATGACGGAAGCAAGGTTATCAAATCATTTAATCCAATCTTTGGAACCAATCATGGTTTTAACGGTTACATGGATTATTTTTATGTTGGTAATCATTTAAACAGTGTTGGTTTACAAGATGCTTTCTTAAAACTAAACTACAATGTCAACAAATGGCAATTTGCATTGATTCCACATGTGTTTTTAGCTGCTGCCGATGTAGTTACTCCTCTAAATGAAAAACTGGACTCTTATTTAGGAACTGAGGTTGATGCTACTTTTGGCTATACTTTCAAAAAAGATATCGTAGTAAGCGGTGGTTATTCTCAAATGTTTGGATCTAAAACTTTAGAGTTTATCAAAGCTCCGGGAGATGCTGGTCATACAAATAATTGGGCCTGGTTAATGATTTCTGTAAATCCTAAGATTTTTAGTTGGAAAAAATAATTTTTCTTCCAATCTTACTTACATATTTTTACCCTTTTTCTTATTTGGAAAAGGGTCTTTTTTTTTGCCTTTCCTGAAGCCTATTTTATGATTTAATTGGATATATTTGAGTTGAATACGAACCCCAAATTCTATCCCATGAAACAATTTCTAAAATTATCAGTTCTAACTTTTATTGCAACTCAACCAGGTTATACTCAAAAGTATAATACTGACTTAATTTCAAAAAATTCAGAAATAAATTTTGCGAAAACACAAAAAAGAGGAATTAAAAAAGACAACATTATTTACTACGTTGAAAAAGACTTACAGACAATATCTGCGTACAAAAACAGAAAACTGAAATGGCAGACAAATGTAATTTCTGCTTGCGGAGAACCAAAAGTGGGACAACCTCAAATAAGATATGTAGGATATAATACAAACAAACTGCTTATCGTTATTGGAAAGCATAATTTTGCAGAAATTGACGTAAATAATGGTATAACAACACTTGTTGGTTAAGATTCAAAGCGATATTTAATCTAATTTTCTAAAATATATATTTATAATTTACCCTTTTTCTTATTTGGAAAAAGGGTGTTTTTTTATCCAAATTACAAATGTTTTTATGATTTAATTTGGGTACATTTGAATAAAGATTTTATCTCTATTTTTTATTTTGATCAGTAGAAACAACCAATTTTCCTAATGAAATTTAAGAACATAATGATTTTTGCCATTTTTATAATCTTGTTTTTCATAATTGGATTGTTTTATGACATAGAATATCGAAATTTAACTCGAATAATCATATATAAAATTGCTAATTATGACTTGAAATTTTACGGTACGAAAGAATTTAGATTTTTTATTCCTGATTTCGGTTTTATATTAACTCTAATTCCGATTGGGTTTTTATATAATTAATAGTCTTCAAAAATCAATAAAAGCCAGCTTTATTTTGATTTTTACATTTTTTCTCATATCATTTTATTTATTCTATTGTTATTTGGAATCTCAAATCATAAAATACACAACTGTAGTTGATAGTAAAAATATTTACTATTACCATTATAGTAACGTAAATTATAGACTAATTGCCTTTTTAAGCATTGTTTCATCTTTAATTATAGTTCACTTTCTTCTAAATTTCAGGAAGAATAAATTTCAAATTGATCAAACATCAATCTTATAAAAATTTATCAGATTTAAATAATCAAAATTCTACATAACTCCATCATCCAATGAAAATCATAGCTTGGAACTGCAATATGGCATTCAGAAAAAAAGCAGAATTTATTCTGACTTACAATCCTGATATTGCTGTAATTTCTGAGTGTGAAAATCCGGAGAAACTAAAGTTCGCTGACGGAATAAAAATCCCAACAGACATTCTTTGGTACGGCACAAACCCGCATAAAGGACTTGGCGTTTTCTCTTATAGCGATTATCGATTTCAATTACTCGATTGTCATAATCCAAGTTTCAAAAACATTTTGCCAATTGCCGTAACTGGCGGAAAAGTTGATTTTACTTTGTTTGCTGTTTGGGCAAATAATCCTGAAGATAAAGATGGAGCTTACGTCACTCAAGTCTGGAAAGCGATTAATTATTATGCAGATTTAATTCAGGAAACAAAAACAATTTTAATTGGAGATTTTAACAGCAATACCATTTGGGACAAACCAAGAAGAGAGGGAAATCATTCTACTGTTGTACAAACATTAGAATCAAAACAGATTTTTAGCACTTATCATAAATATTACAATCAGATACAAGGCAAAGAACAACATCCAACCTGGTATTTGTACCGTCACGAAAACAAACCTTATCATCTTGATTATTGCTTTGCATCCAATGATTTTATAGAAGTTTTAGAAAGCCTTGAAATAGGCAATTACAAAGACTGGACAATGCATAGTGATCACAAACCTTTAATAATTAAATTTAATATATAAACTATGAACAACTGGACTCAGCGATGGGACGACCGTTACAGCAGCGAAGAATTTGCGTACGGCGAAGAACCCAACAATTATTTTAAAGAACAAATAGAAAAATTAAACCCCGGAACAATTCTTTTTCCTGCCGAAGGCGAAGGTCGAAATGCCATTTATGCCGCAAAACTAGGCTGGACAGTATCTGCTTTTGATATCAGCGAAGAAGGGAGAAACAAAGCCTTAAAACTTGCCGAAGCTAACAATGTCAAAATTGATTATCAGGTTGGTGAATTAGAAACTTTAGATTATTACACTGAACAATTTGATGCAATTGCCTTAATTTATGCTCATTTTCCGGCAGAAATAAAATCAGAAATTCACAGGACATTAGAGATTTATTTACGTAAAGACGGAATCATAATTTTTGAAGCTTTCAGCAAAAAACATTTAGAATATCTTGCCATAAATGATAAAGTTGGCGGTCCAAAAGATATTGGGTCTTTATTCTCAATTGAAGAAATTCAATCTGATTTCCCAAATTATGAAATCATTCAATTAGAAGAAAAAGAAATCGAACTGAACGAAGGTTTATTCCATAACGGAAAAGGCTCAGTAATTCGATTTATTGGCAGAAAAAAATAAATTACAAATGTTGAGACGCGCAGCAGTGCGTCTCAACAGAACATCTCAATTAAATTCGAATTAATTTTTATACTTCATTCCCATATCTTCAATAGAGAATTTGTCCGTCAATAAATGCAGTAATTTATCTCTTAAAGCAATATATTCAGGCATTTTTACGATTTCAATTTTATTTCTTGGTCTTGGTAAATGCACTTCTACAATTTCTTTTATGGTTGATGCCGGACCATTATTCAATACCACAATTCTATCAGATAAAAACAACGCTTCTTCAATATCATGCGTAATCATTATGATTGTTTTTTCTCTGTTGTCTAAGTTCCATAATTTCAAAACTTCCAATTGCATCGATCCTTTTGTTAAGGCATCTAAAGCTCCAAAAGGCTCATCCAAAAGCAATACTCCCGGATTGATTGCAAAAGCCCTCGCAATAGCAACACGTTGTTTCATTCCGCCCGAAAGTTGTCCCGGCAGTTTATTTTTATGTTCGAATAAATTCACCATTTTAAGATTCTGAATTACAATCTCGTGTTTTTCTTTTTTGGAACATTTCATAACCGAATCGACAGCCTGAAAGATATTCTCCTCTACTGTTAACCAAGGTAAAAGCGAGTAATTCTGAAAAACGATTCCGCGATCCGGTCCCGGTCCTTTTATTTTTTGACTGGCTAATTCGACAGAACCTCCAGTTGGCGTCAGCATGCCGCCAATAGCATTCATAATAGTCGATTTTCCACAGCCCGAATGCCCTATAATCGAAATGATTTCTCCTTTTTGAATGGATAAATTAATATCGCGAACAGCAATGTATTTCCCTTTTGGAGTTGGAAATGATATCTCTAAATTTTTGATTTCTAAATAACTCATAGTGTTGGATTTTAGATTTTAGATTTTAGATTGTTGATTTTAGATTTCTGAGAGTTTCAGGTTTCAAGTTCCAAGTTTCAGGTTGCCTACCTTTGTCCCTTTGCAACTTTGAACCTTTGCACCTCTGATTAAGCTTTGTAAGCCACTTTATTTTCGATGAAAGTGAAAAATTTATCAAATAATAAACCAACTATTCCAATAATGATTATAGCCGAAATTACTTTTTCTAAACTTAAGGCATTCCAGCTGTCCCATACAAAAAATCCTATTCCGGCACCACCAGAAAGCATTTCTCCTGCAACAATTACAAGCCACGCCACACTGATGCTCAAACGCAATCCGGTAATAATATGAGGCAAACTAAACGGAATTAAAATTTTAGTGAGATAACGCATCTTAGAAAAACCGAATGCTTTTGCTACATTTTTATGATCCTGAGGGATTGAAGCGATTCCAAAAGAAGTATTGATTAAGGTCGACCATAAGGATGTAATGAAAACGATAAAAATTGTTGCCAAACCGGTATCTTTAAAAACAACTAATCCAATTGGAAACCATGCCAAAGGCGAAACTGGTTTTAAAAGCTGTACAATTGGGTACATAATTTGTTTGCAAATCGTACTCGCTCCCATCAAAATCCCGATTGGAATGGCTACTAAAGAACCTAATAAAAAGCCCGATAAAACGGTTTTTATTGAATTGAATAATTGCAGTCCTATTCCTTTATCGTTCGGTCCGTAATCATAAAACGGATCGCTTAACATTTCTTTCAAAACTGTAAAGGTGGCCAAAGGTCCCGGGAGTGCCTCTTTAGTATAAAAACTTAATAAACTCCAAAAACCAATAAACAAAGCAATTCCGATTCCTGCAAAACCAGTTGATTTTAATTTAATGGAAATTGAATTTAAAATCAATTTCCATTTCTCATTTTTTCCGGTATCAATTGCAGTGTTCTCCATCAAAACTTCTGTTTGATCCGCGATATCGTTTAGCGTTAAAGTATCTTTATTAGACATGATATTCTGATTTAAATTAAAAAATATGTTAGAGATTTTTCGCCACTAACTCACGAATTAGTTTTTTCTATTCTGTAAGACAATAAATAATTCGTGAATTCGTGGCAGAAAAAAATTAATCTTTATCTACTTAAAAAATAGTCTTACTTTTTAACCACTTTTAAATAAGCCTCGGGATTTGAAGGGTCAAAAACCGTTTTATCCATCGTTAGTGAGAAAGGTTTCATATCATCATTTGGTACTTTTACTTTCAGACTTTTGGCCACTTCTTCGTATAAATCCTGTAAAATCAGTTTATCGGCAATTGCTTTATAATTTGGTGCTTCTTTCAAATACCCAAATCGAACATATTGTGCCATTGCCCAAATCGCATATGATTTACGAGGATAATTAACTAAACCGCCTTTGTAAAACAACATATAATCTTTAGTATAAACTTCTGTTCCCTGATTGCAGCCCAAATCATAATTTCCCATTAATCTATTTTCGATAACATCTGCAGGAGCATTTACATAAGGTGCTTTCCCTATTATTGCAGCCGCTTTTTTACGATTTGCCGGATTGTCCAGCCAAATACAAGCTTCCAAAACAGCTTTCATCACTTTTACAAGATCAGTTCTGCGTTTTTCACTGAATTCCTTATTAACAACCAAAGCTTTTTCAGGATGATCTTTCCAGATATCTTGTGAAGCGATTTGTGTAAAACCAATTCCTTGTTTTACTGCAACACCGCCCCAAGGCTCTCCCACACAATAGCCATCCATATTTCCAACTTTCATGTTTGCCACCATTTGCGGTGGTGGAATCGTAATAATTTTAGATGTTTTTTGATTTACACCAGCAATAGCCATCCAGTTTCTTAGCCATAAATCGTGCGTTCCTCCAGGAAAAGTCATGGCAAAAGTCACTTCTTTTTCTGCCTTAAGTTTGGCCGCCACAACAGGTGCTACTTTATTCATTTGTTTGAAACCTACTTTCCCACAAAAATCATTCGAAAGTGTTATGGCCTGACCGTTAACATTCAGCATCATGGCGATTTTCATTTCAGAACCTGCTTTTCCTCCTACTCCGGTATAAACCGAAAACGGCATTGTATACAGACAGTGCGCCCCGTCTAATTCACCAGTTAAAATTTTATCACGAACATTGGCCCATGAAGATTCTTTGGTTACCACTACTTCAACTCCATACTTTTTAAACAATCCTAATTCTTTTGCCATTACAATTGGAGAACAATCTGTTAACGGAATAAATCCAAGTTTTACAGGATCATTTTGAGCTGCAACTTCTGTAAAAGAAACGGCTAAAACGAGTATTAAAGTCAGTATTATTCTTTTGAAAACTACTGTTGTATTTATCTGTATATTTTTCATTTTTACAAAATTTAAAAGTTGTTGATTATTATTTTTTAGCTAAAAAATTGGGTTTGATATTTAGCATTACATAAGCAAACTGTGGACTTAAATCAGCGTTAGCAACATTTTTAACCGCTGCAGAAGCCATAGAATTTGTGGCTTTCATAAAAGAATAACCTGCTTCGATATTGATGATTTTGGTTAGGTTGTATTTTACAAGCAAATCAAGTTCGGTTCCTAAATAAGAATTTAGTTTTCCACCAGCACCATTAGATAAAGTATTTGCCGATTCAAAACCGTGAATATCCAATGCTAAACTTAGATTGTCTTTGGCGTTATATTTTATTTTGAAGAAGTAATTCAGCAAACCTTGTTTTCCAAAACCGCTTGCAGCATAAAAATAATCCATGCTTCCCCAGAATTTATGAGGCGTTCCGTAAAGAGGATCAAAGCGATTGTCTTTTGAATCGGCCGTAACTGTTTTTGTTCCGTCATCTCCAGATAAAAAGTCAACTCCGGGACCAATAAACAATTTTCTTCCTACTTGTAATGTTGACGTAATCGAAAACAAATTAGCGTTTAGTGATCGTCCGTCTTTATTTTTTCCGCCTTGATAATAGTAACTTCCCGTTAAATTTAATTTTCGGGTTACATTGGTATTAAAGTAAATTCCTGTTGTATTTCGGCTCCAAACTCCTGTTCCGTATACTTTTGTAGC
This sequence comes from uncultured Flavobacterium sp., assembly GCF_963422545.1. Classification (NCBI taxonomy): domain Bacteria; kingdom Pseudomonadati; phylum Bacteroidota; class Flavobacteriia; order Flavobacteriales; family Flavobacteriaceae; genus Flavobacterium; species uncultured Flavobacterium sp. Next base: position 36,427 of record NZ_OY730247.1, on the reverse strand, counting down.
AACTGGAGGAGTTCCGACAGTCGTTAAAGTGTATTTGTTGAAATCATCTTTGAAAAATAAAAAGGACAAGTCACCAAAGAAGAATTTTCTCCCCACATAAGCATATTGAAACGACTTGTACATTGTGCCAATTCCGTTGGTTCCTGCACCATAAGCTGGATTTGTACCATTGTAAATTGTTCCTGTATTATTTTCTTTATTCTGATTAAAAGCAACTCCAACATCTGTAATCCAGCCTTTATTGGCAAATTTAAAGATGATCGCGTCATGACGTCTTCCTTGTTGCAGCCAATCTAAACTTCCCAAGACTTTTTGATCGTCATAAGCAATTTCCTGACGTCCTGCTTTTATAGACAAATTCTGAATTGTACTTACCGTATCATTCAAAAAAATCTCTGCCCAGGCTTCGTGCAATAAAATTCCGTTATTTGCTTCTGTCGTTGTTCTGTTGATAGAGGAAGCATCTTGTCCCCAAACACGAACATCTTGCAAAGCGGTAAAAATTTTAAATCTATATCCGGAATATCCAACATTTAATCTTGTTCTCTGACTTGTAAATAAAGCAGCTTTATCGCCTTCTTGCTGCAAAGTTCCTTGCCCGGCGCGTACTTCAACACGGTCTCTTAACTGACCTGTTGCGGTAAATTGTGCTTTTGCTTCATAGCTTCCCAACAACGTAAATACAAAACCTAATAGAATAGATTTCGAAAGTTTTGATAAAAAATTAGTGTTGTGTGTTTTTAATATAGGATTGGTTAATTTGTTCATGATAATATGTTTTTGATTTGTATGAAGCAAATTTATATACGTATTAATACTTAAGTACAATACTTATACCATATCAAAACATTTTTTTAAACCCCAAAAAAGCGTTTGAAAGTCAATTTGTTTTCTGCGTTTTCGCATGATGTTGGTGCCAGTCCCAGTAAAATAAGAAGTTTATGGAATTACGTAATTAAACTTAATTCGATAATGAGAGGATTAGATAATGAGATAATTGTTGGAATGGTGAAAAAGAAGCAAGAAGCAAGAAGCAAGATGAAAGATGAATGTAGAATGTGATTGCTATGGTTATTTAGCGAACCTGAAACTTGAAACCTGAAACATGAACCTTGAAACAAACTTAAACCCCTAAAAATACTTATGTTCCATTATTTCTAACTGAAGTTTAGAAATAGTAAGAATACCAATTCTTTTGCCGACTGTTTTGATAAGTGCTTCTTTTTTAAGACTTGAAAGAACGCGAATAACCTGTTCTTCAGTAGTTCCGGCGAAGTCCGCTATTTCTTTTCTTGAAAGCTCTATTTCAATTAAACCGTTTATTTGCCCAAATTTTCGGTGAATGTACAATAGTAAATCGATTACGCGCTCACGTACATTCATATGAGCAATTTTACGGATATTGTTTTCGCTTTTATTGAGTTCATCGGCATAAAACAACATTAAAGCATAAGTAAATTCAGGAACATTTTGAAGAATTTCCATCATGGTTTCATTGCTGAAATTACACAAAACTGTATCTTCTAAAGCGTAAGCACCAATCAGATATCGTTTGCTGGTTCCGAAACCACGAAAACCAATTGTGTCTCCATTTTTAGTAAGACGAACAATTTGTTCTCTGCCGTTAATTCCGGTTTTAACTGTTTTTACTTTTCCTTTACAAATAAAATAAAGTCCTTGAATTGGGGCTCCTTCGATGATAAACTGCTGCGATTTTTTGCAAACAAAACTATGTTTCTTCTGAACATATTGTTTCATTTGTTCCAGATGCAGATGTTTTTTAATAAAACAGTTTTCATTGGCGCAGGAATAACAAATGGCTTGCTCGTCTTTCATGAGTCCTAAATTTTAATCGATTTAAAAAATAATTTGTTGTTCCTCATTTATTTTCATCAAAAATAGAAAAATAATTTCTAAAAATACGTATTTATACGTAAAAATACTTATTTTTGTATAAGTGATTTATCTAAATCCCTGCAGATTCAAGAAATAGTATCTAAAAAAGAACTGTAATGCAAAATACCAAAATTAAAACTACTTGTTCCTACTGTGGCGTTGGCTGCGGAATTATCGTAACCAATGATGCTAAAAATGGCGTAATGGTGGAAGGTGACAAAGATCATCCTGTTAATAAAGGAATGTTATGTTCTAAGGGAATGAATTTGCATTATGTTGTCAATGATACTTCAGACAGGATTTTATATCCTGAAATGCGCGGCAGTAAATCTTATCCGCTCGAACGTGTGAGTTGGGATACTGCTCTTGATCGCGCAGCAGCAGTTTTTACTTCCATCATAAAAAAATACGGTCCGGATAGTGTTGGTTTTTATATTTCCGGCCAATGTTTAACAGAAGAATATTATTTGGTAAATAAACTTGTAAAAGGTTTTTTGAAAACCAATAACATCGATACCAACTCCAGACTTTGTATGAGTTCAGCAGTTGTAGGTTACAAAAAAACTTTTGGAGAAGATTCTGTTCCTATTGCCTATGACGATATCGAATTGGCAGATACGTTCCTGATTACGGGAGCAAATCCTGCCTGGTGTCATCCTATTTTATTTAGAAGAATTGAAAAACACAAAGAGAAAAATCCGAAAATAAAAATTATTGTAATAGATCCAAGACGAACAGATACGGCAGCTTTCGCCGATTTACATCTGCAAATTATTCCTGGATCTGATATTATTTTATATCATGCAATCGCAAAACGCATTATCGAAAAAGGCTACGTAGATCATGATTTTGTTAAGAATAATGCCGAAAATTTCAAAGAATACAAAAACTTAGTTCTAGGAACTTCATTAGAAAAAGCTTCTAAACTTTGCGGAATTTCGGTAAATGATATTAAACTTGCCGCAGATATTATTGGCAAAGCCAAAGGATTTATTTCGCTTTGGGCAATGGGATTAAATCAAAGTGCTGTTGGTGTTGATAAAAACACCGCTTTACTAAATTTATCTTTATTAACGGGACAAATTGGTAAACCGGGTTCAGGACCTTTTTCATTAACCGGACAACCCAACGCAATGGGCGGACGTGAAGTGGGCGGAATGGCAACTTTACTCGCTGCACACAAAGACATCGCAAATCCTGAACATCGCAAAGAAGTCGCTGATTTTTGGGGCGTTGATTCTATTTCGGATAAACCGGGTTTAACAGCAACCGAAATGTTTGAAGCCTTAGAATCCGGAAAAATGAAAGCCGTCTGGATTATCTGTACCAATCCGATGGTAAGTTTACCCGATTCGCGCCGTATTGAAAAAGCGCTGCAAAATGCAAAATTTGTAGTGGTTCAGGATATTTCGCATAATGCAGATACATCAAAATATGCCGATTTATTATTGCCCGCTGCAGGCTGGTTAGAAAAAGAAGGCACAATGACAAACTCTGAACGCCGAATTTCTTATTTGCCTAAAGGAATTAATGCGCCCGGAGAAGCGCTTCCGGATATCGAGATTTTAATTCGCTTTGCTAAAAAAATGAATTTCAACGGTTTTAATTTTAATAGTGCCGAAGAAATTTACAAAGAACATTGTGCGCTCACTAAAAATACCAATATCGATATTTCGTTCCTAAATTATAATCGTCTAAAAAACGAAGGAACTTTTCAATGGCCGGTTCCTGATTACGGACATCCCGGAACTCCTCGCCTATTTACCGATAAAAAATTCTATACGCCATCGCAAAAAGCAATTTTCAATTTACCAACGGCCATTGAAAATACTTCGGAACAGCCAAGTCCGCAATTCCCGTTTATATTAACAACCGGAAGAGTTCGTGATCAATGGCATACGATGACCAAAACCGGAAAAGTGTCGAGGTTAATGACGCACACACCTAGTCCCGTTTTAGAAATCAACCCAATTGATGCTTATAAAAATGATATTAAAAATGGAGACATCGTTACGGTTTCCAGCAAAAACGGAGAAGTTCGCGTAAAAGCAAAAGTGACTGATTCTATAAAAGAAAAAGTCGTTTTTCTACCGATGCATTGGGGAAAACAACTCGAAAATGACTTGAACCGAACCAACAATTTAACCAATACAGTTGTCGATCCCGTTTCAAAAGAACCTGATTTTAAATATACTACAGTTGCCATTGCCAAGTATGTAAAACCTTTTCAAAAAATTGCCATTATTGGCGCCGGAGCAGCCTCTTTCAGGTTCATTCAGAATTATCGCGAATTCAATTCGACTGACGAAATTATTGTTTTCTCGAATGAAGTAAATCCATTTTACAATCGTGTTTTGCTTCCGGAATATATGACAGGCGAATTTACATGGGAACAGCTCTTAAAAGTTAAAGATGGAGAAGCTTTAAGTAAGCTAAAAATTACCATGAAAGCAGGCGTGGCGATTGAAAAAATAAATACTAATGAAAAAATAATAACGGATAACCTTGGTGAAATACATACTTACGATTCATTAATTATGGCAACCGGAAGCCGTCCTTTTGTTCCTGAAAATGCTCAGTTACATTTGCCCGGACGATTTACCGTTAGAAGAAAAGAAGATGCTGACCGTTTAAAAAAACATCTTGACAGCACTAATTTACCACCCGAAGAGCAACATGTTGTAATTATTGGCGGAGGTTTATTAGGTTTGGAATTGGCTGCCGCATTAAAACATAAAAAAGTAAAAACAACTATAGTTCAAAGGGCTTCCCGATTGATGGAGCGCCAGTTAGATTTAGTTTCAAGTAAATTATTGGCTGAGGAAGTTCAGCTTCGTGATATACCGATTTATTTTGATAATGAAGTTAGTACCGTTTTTGAAACTGATAATCCAAATGAGATAGAAATTGCACTGAAAAGTGGCCGAATAATTACCGCAAATGCAATTGTTTACACTATTGGAACAATTCCAAATATAGAAATGGCACGCGAAACTGGTCTTGCCTGCGGTCGTGGTGTAAAAGTAAATCAATACCTGCAATCATCAAATCCCGATATTTATGCTATTGGCGAAATAGCCGAATTCAACAATAAATTATTCGGAATCACTTCTGCTGCCGAAGAACAAGCCGATATTCTTGCCAATTTTATGGCTGGCGATATCAGCAGTTATTACAAAGGTTCTATTTTAATGAATATCCTAAAACTAGAAGATATTAATTTATGCAGTATAGGCGATATTGAAATTCCGGAAAATGATGATTCGTACGAAGAAATTGTCTTTGCCGATCTGAAAAAACGCTATTACAAAAAATGTATCGTAAAAGATGATTTGCTTGTTGGAGCGATTTTAATGGGAGACAAAAATGAGTTTGCCGAATTTAAAACGATGATCGAAAGCAAAATCGAATTATCAGACAAACGAAATTCACTGTTAAGAGGAAGTTCAAATGCAAAACCTGTCTTAGGTAAACTCGTTTGTTCCTGCAGTCAGGTTGGAGTCGGAAATATTGAGGAAACCATTAAAAGCGGCGTAACGGATTTCACGGATTTATGCAAAAACACAGGAGCCGGATTAGGCTGCGGAAGTTGCAAAACAGAGGTTAAAGAGATATTGGCGAAGTGTAAATAGTTTTCAGTCGCAGTCGCAGTTTTCAGTGCAAACTGAGACTGAATACTGTGACTGAATACTGAGACTGAAAACTGAAAACTAAGAAAAATGGAATTGACAAGATTAATAGTAAAAGGAGGCGTTATTTCGCCGGGAGAATTGCGAGAAGTAGTTAATATTGCTATGGATCAGGGTTTAGATTCTATTTCCTTTGGTTCAAGACAGGATATTATTTTCCCAAAAGGGTTAAAATCTTTGGATAAAGAAAAAATAGGCAAACATCATTTTGTATTTCCAAATGAAAAAAGCGGCAATAATATCGTTTCTTCTTATGTTTCTACGGACATTTTCAGAAATACCAACTGGTTAACCGGAAACAAGTTTTTATATGTTTTAGAGCAATTTAAAGAACAGCCAAAACTAAAAGTCAACATAAACGACCCAAAGCAGCAATTGGTTCCGCTGTTTACAGGTCATCTAAATTTTATTGCTTCAGAACACGAAGATTATTGGTACTTGTACATTCGTTTACCAAAATGGGATCGCATGGAAGTTTATCCGGTTTTAATTTACAGCTGGGATATTGCAAAGTTTTATTATGAAATCGAGAAAATCACAAACGACGAATCTCTTGATATTGATGTACTTTTCAGTTTGGTCAGCGAATCTTTAGACACTAATAACAGAACAATTGACAAACCTTTAAATGTTCCGTTTTATCCATTTCCGTATTATGAAGGCATGAACAGAATGGGAATTGATCAATACTGGCTTGGATTGTATTGGAGAAATAATTTGTATGATCTGGATTTCCTGAAAGAGATGTGCGATTTGTGTTTTGATTGTAAAATTGGAAAAATATGCATCACGCCCTGGAAATCGTTTATTATAAAAGGAATTCCAAAGGACCGAAAACTGGAATGGGAAAAATTCTTAGGCAAAAGAGGAATCAACGTTCGCCATTCACTGTTAGAACTTAACTGGCATTTACCTGTTGCAATGGAATGGGCTTTAAATTTGAAAACTTTTCTGGTTCGAACGCTCGACCAATTTGACATTAGCACTTACGGATTGAATTTCGGAATATCCGAATACAATCGCGACGGACATTATTTTACTTCTATCGTAATTGAAAAAAATGAACTTCCTGCTGCTTTAGAATCCATTAAAATTCGAGATACTTATAATGTGTTATATGCGAAGAATTTCGACCCAAATACACGAGAATATATTGTGCATTCTCAAGATATTGACAAACTTGAGCTGCCAACAATCTTAATTGAATTAAGCCGAAAATATTTTGATGAACTAGGAAATTCTATTCCGGAACCAGTAGAAAATTCACAGAAAAAAGAAAAAACACAATTGGATATTTACCAATGTCAGGAGTGTTTAACGCTTTATAAATCTGAATACGGAGATGAAAGTCAAGGTATTCCTAAAGGAATTTTATTTACTGATTTACCTGAAACCTACTGTTGTCCGCTATGCGAATCTCCAAAGAGTAATTTTAAGATTTTAGAAATCTTAGTGAATTAGTTTCAACTTCGCCGGCATGACAATAAAATATGTTGGGCAGAATTGAGAAAAAATTTACTTCTGATCTAATAATGCAATCAAATTTTGATTCAAATCTTTTGTTTTTACTCCGATAACAGAAAAGAATTTTTTATCAAAACTTTCTACGGTTACAATAGCCTTCTTCGTGATTTCTTTTCCTTCATTGGTAAGCACAACGACTTTCGCTCTTGTGTCTGTGGGATGTTCTTGCCTTTGTATGAGTTTTTTTTGTTGCAAAGTTCTTAAAACCGTCGAAGTAGTCATTGGGTCAATTTTAGTGTGTGCCGAAAGTATAATTTGTGTAACTTCTTGCTGATGAAGCGTAAGCCAATGTATACTTGCCATCAAGACAAACTGTGAATGTGTTAAATTGTATTGTTCTAATGCTTTTTTGATTTCGCGCTGCCAAAGATTGGTTACTTGCCACAACAAAAAACCTGAACTATCTTCTGGTTTTTCAACACTAAATGTATTATCTTCTGATGTACTCATTTTTTACTTTCTTTATTGTAAATTGCCAACAACGCCTGCTTTAGAAATCATTTTTGAAGTTATAAAGTTAAAATCATTTTCGTTGATTTCAAAGAAACCATAACGAAACGGATATCCCCACAACTTTTTGTTGGGTATAAATTCAAGATTTTCAATTAACGGAATTATTGAAACCTCATTACATTCTACAAATTGAATATTTCTTCTATAAGGTATAAATTTTTCAGTCATCTGAAAGGAGTAAACTTCATCATCAATAACTTTTCCCAGAGCCGTAAATGCCTGACACTTTTCACCACCTTCCATAGTTACTTTAGAGGAATAAATCAGTAAGCAATCTTCTTTTTGCATTCTTTTCAACGGCCCTTCTTTTCCGTGACAAACCTGAATAAAGTTGCCATTTATAGCCCTTTGTGCGTGTTCTTTTGAGATTGTCGCTATCCAGTATTTTTTTGCTCTCATAATTTAGATGCCGCTTTAATTTGTTCTTGAACATCAACGGGTAAAGCATCAACGATTTTTTTAGCTACTAGTTTTACCCAAAGAAAACCCAATAATCCTTTTACGGTTATAATATTGGTAATCTTCAATCCATCCAGAGTTTCTTCAAATAAATGTTCATCATACATTTTGGCTAAAGGAAAATTAGTCACGTCCAGAAATCTTTTATTTTCTACAACTTCCAATAATTCCACTTTTACATTCGGACCGCCTTTTGGTCTTAGTAAAAAATGATTTCCTTTTTCAAAGTTACCTTCTAATTTGGCATATTCGATACCTGTATCCCAAGTATGCCAATTATTTACATCTGCAAAAAGATTCCACATTTGTTCTTTGGTAACCTTTTTTGTTGTTATTGAATGAGATCTTGACCACATATTTTTAAAAATTAAAATTAATAAGTACAAATATAATAAGTGCACATATAATAATCATAATTTATTTCTGTTTTTTTCAATTTTTCATTTTGTTTACTTGAAAAAAACAATAATTATTAGGATTAATCCATTTTTTCGTCAGCGGAATTGTTAAGAAATTTTAATTTTTAAATTTTACACAAAAATTAAAAAGCTACAAATCAAACATTTAAATATATTATTTAAAGAAAAACTTAACATTGAAATAGTTTTTTATTACTTACATTTACGTAACTAATAATTAACAATTTATTAATATTCAATTACAACTTCATGAAAATTAATTAATTGTATAATATTTTTTATTAATAAAAATTGTAAGATATGATAAAGCCAACAACAGAAAACAGTGCTGAGGAAACTCCTGTAACTGCACCTGTAGAACCAACTACACCACCAGAGCAAACTGCACAAAAACCTGCACCAGTAAAAAAAACTTCTGCTGCAGCCGTAAAAAAAACTCCAACGGCCGCAGTAAAAACGACTCCGACCGCTACAGTAAAAAGTACTACAACTACTCCAATTAAAAGAACAAGAACTGCTCCGGCAAGAAAAGTTACTCCGGCTGCTGCTGAAAAACCAAAAGAACCAACAACTCCAAAAGTTATTATCAAAGAGGAAAAGGCAGAAGTGACATCTGAAAGTAAAACTGATGTCGTAATTGAAACAACAGGAGAAAATAAAAAAGATAAATCAACAGATAAAAAGAAGAAAAAAGTGAGCGACAAAGACAAAGAAAAAGAGAAAAAGAAATTAGCTAAGAAAAAAGAAAAGGCGAAAAACGACAAGAAAAAAGAAAAAGCCAAAAAAGCTAAACAAAAAGCTGCTGCTAAGAAAAAAGAAAAAGCTAAAAAAGCGAAAGACAAAGCGAAAGCAAAAAAAATAGCTAAAAAGAAAGCTAAAGCTCAAAAAAAGGCAAAAGCTAAAAAGAAAAAATAATTATTAGAAAGGTTTGACTTTAGTAAAGTTGAACCTTTTTTTTATGCTTCAACGAGTCATTGCGAGGAACGAAGCAACCACACTAACAATAAGTGACGTTGCTCATAATAGTGAGATTGCTTCGTTCCTCGCAAGGACAATCTGTATGTAAATATCTTTGTCAAAGTTTAAAACTTTAACAAAGATTCTCTAGAACCTTACCCCCCAATCGCAATCATACTGCGATTATCAAAATGAAGTTTTGGATCATCCATTTCTTCAATGGTAACCATTCCTGATCTGACTTTCTTTTTACTTTTGATTGATTCTGAAATCAAATCTGTAATTGATTCGCCATTTCTAAAAGGCGTCAGCAAATCAGTTTCAGAATGGGAGAAAAGACAATTTTTAATTTTTCCATTTGCCGTCAGGCGGATTCTGTTGCAGCCATCACAAAATGGATTTGTAATCGAACTTATAATTCCAAAATCTCCCTGAAAGCCTTTTATTTTATAGGTTCTTGCCGTGAAATTTTTTTCGTCTTCCAGCTTCAAAATTTCTTCAGATGAAAATGAAGCTGCTAACTCTGATAAAATTTCGTTTTGAGTAACCATTTTACTTCTGTCCCACTCGTTTCCGGCAAAAGGCATAAACTCAATAAAACGAATCGAAATAGGCAAAAATTGGGTTAATTTGATAAAGTCTATGATTTCATTTTCATTGAAACCCTTCATCAAAACCACATTTACTTTTACCTGAAAATCATTGTTCAGCAATAAATGCAAATTGTCAATTACTTTATTAAATTGATCTCTAAGTGTTACCGAATGAAATTTAGATGCAATTAAAGTATCTAAACTCAAATTGATTTTTTTGATTTTATATTGCTTTAAAACGTCAATATGACGATCAATTAAAATACCGTTTGTAGTTATTGAAAGAGATGTTTCTAAAGTAGATAATTTCGAAACAATCTCCGGAAAATCCTTTCTTAATAAAGGTTCTCCACCTGTTAATCTTATTTTATTAACGCCATTTTCTACGAAGATTTGAGCTAATGCAAAAATCTCATCAGCCGTCATTAAACTGGCTTTTGGAGACAATACAATTCCGTCAGCAGGCATGCAATACGTACAACGCAAATTGCATTTCTCTAACAACGAAATACGCAAGTAATTGTGTTTTCGCCCAAAATCATCCGTTAAAATGGTTTTAGAGGGTGTCATGATTTTTTCCTTTTAAAATATGAAAAACGTGTAACAGATGCGGAAAAACAGCATCCATAGATTCTCTGGCTCCATTTGTTGATCCTGGCAATGCCAAAACTAAACTTTTGCCCAAAGTTCCTGCAACTGTTCTTGAAAGCATTGCATACGGCATTCTTTGTTGTCCGTAATCACGAATTGCTTCTTCAATTCCGGGAATTCTGCTTTCTAATATTGGCGACAAAGCTTCAGGCGTTACATCTCTTGGCGATAATCCGGTTCCTCCCGTAAAAATTACCAACTGATTTTCTTTGGCGAAAGCCTTCGTTCTTTCCTGAATGATATCAATTTCATCAGGAATAATTTCATAATGTGCCGTCTCAACGCCGCAATTATTCAGTTTCTCTACTATTACTTTTCCGGAACGATCTTCTTTATCGCCCGCAAAAATAGAATCAGAACAAACAAAAACTGCTGCTTTTATTGTGTTTGGAAATTTATTTTTGAAAGAAGATTTTCCGCCTTCTTTATTGATCAATTTAATCGTCGAAATTTCAATTTCTTTATCAATTGGCTTCAGCATATCATACATCGTCAGTGCAACAATCGAAGCGCCGTGCATAGCCTCAACCTCAACTCCGGTTTTGTAAACGGTTTTTACATTGAAGATAATCTGAATTTCCAAACCTTCAATTTTATATTCTACTGAAGTAAATTCAATTGGAATCGGGTGACAATCCGGAATCGATAAATGCGTGTTTTTTACGGCAAATAATCCTGCTGTTTTCGCCATTTCAAACACATTCCCTTTCGGAACCAAATTATTCACCACAGCATCAATTGTTTCCTGTTTACTAACTTTTACAATTGCTGTTGCCGTTGCAGCTCTCAAAGTACTTATTTTATACGTAATATCAACCATTAGTGTTTTGTTTCCAAGTGAATGTATCGTTCTCAAACATTTCTTTACCAAAAATCGGTACATCTGTTTTTATCCAGTTTACAATAGCTTCTGTGGCTTCATAAACTTGTTTGCGTCGTGTTGCCGAAACAAATACGAACAAACAAATTTCACCTGCCTTTACAACTCCCAAACTATGGTAAATGTGCATGCAGGTTAAGTCGAATTTAGCGAAAGCTTTTTCACGAATCGCGTACAAGGCTTCGTTCGCCATATCAGTATAAGCCGAATAATCGATTGCTACAACTGTATTATCATGAATCACATCAGCACGAACCTGACCCAGAAAAATATTATGCGCTCCAATCGTGTGTTTTGACTGGTGTTTGGCGATAGACTCTGCTATAAATTCAGGAGAAATTGGTCCTTCTACAAATACATTTTTACTCATTGTTTATTTTTTTTAGGCCACAGATTATACAGATTAAAATGATTTTTTTTTGCCACGAATTTCACGAATTAGCACGAATTGTTTTTTAATTATTGCGAATAAAAATTTGTGAAAATTTGTGTAATTCGCGGCAAACAACTTTACACAAAGCAATTCAAAAATCATTTTAATCTGTATAATCTGTGGCTATAAATTTATCTCAACTGCTAATAATTGTTTCATTGCTAAAACACCGCCAGCAATACTTTTTATTTTTCTAAATTCTTTTTTCTGCAATAATTCTGCAGCGATTTTGCTTCTGATGCCGGATTGACAGAAAACATAAATAGTCTGATTTTTATTTAATTTTTGAATCTCATTTTCTAAATTCATTAACGGAATTTGAACTTGATTTTTCAAACTGATTTTAGGCAGTTCTTCCTCATTTCTTACATCTAAAAAAAGAACCTCATCATTATTTATTTCATCCAAAACCGATTCAAAATTTACTTCTTCAATCTGATTTCCGGACTTATTATATTTTTCTTCGAATACTTCTCTGCTTATTAACTGAACATCACTTTTATCAAAATCGTATTTTTGCTGTTCATTGTTCAGAATATTATACACCAATATTTTACCGCTTAAAATTTCTCCAATTCCTAAGATCATTTTGATAACTTCATTTGCCTGAAGCATTCCAATAATTCCAACCGAAATTCCAATTACTCCGGCATCTTCACAGTTTAATGCATTACTATTTTCATCTGGATACAAACATCTGTATGTTGGTCCGTTTTGATAATTAAAAACTGAAACTTGTCCCTGAAATCTAAAAATAGATCCGTAAACCATTGGTTTATTCGTTACCAAACAAGCATCATTTATTAAATATTTAATCGCAATATTATCTGTCGCATCAACAATAATATCATATTTTTCAAATAACGAAATAGCATTTTTACCCGATAATTTTTCTGCAATTGCATCAACTTTTATTGATGGATTCAATTTGGTAATCATCAATTTAGCTTCATCAACTTTATGCTTTCCAACTGCTGAACTTTTATAAATTACCTGACGGTGCAAATTCGAAAGTTCAATAACATCATTGTCAATAATTCCTATTTCTCCCACTCCGACCGCAGCCAAATAAGGCAAAATAGCAGCTCCCAAACCACCTGCACCAATTACTAAAACTTTTGCTTTTAATAATTTATGCTGACCTGTTTCTCCTATTTCCTTCAGCATTATTTGCCGATTATAACGTACTGAATTATTCATAAAAATTCATTTATCCTCCGGCAAAAGGAGGCAATAAAGCGACAATATCGCTTGTTTGCAATTTATAGTCTGTTGTTTTTGATACTATTTTCTGGTTGACTGCAACACTAAAAGAAAGCGATTCAAATTGATATTTTATCTCAAGATCCTGCAATAGTTTTTGCAGTGAAACTTCAGAAGAAGATACTTTTTCGAAAGCACATTTTGTCTTTTCAGCGACAGCTCCAAAATATTTAATCTCAATCATTATTCTAAATTTAAATTTTGAAAGATAAATTCGTCATCAAAATGCTCTTGAAAATAAGAAGTTAATCTCGAAGTATTTTTCACGACTTCTCCTATTACAATAATTGCCGGAGATGATATTTTATTTTCGGATACTAAGTTAGCAATCGAACTTATAGTTCCAACTACTTTTTGTTCCGTATTTTTTGTTCCGTTTTGAATAATCGCAATAGGCAAATCGTCTGTACGGTTCTCTTGATAAATAGCAATAATTTCATCCAATTTATGCATCCCCATCAAAATAACTACCGTCGCAGCAGATTTTGATGCTAAACGAATATCTTTTGATAATTCATGATTAGATGTTGTACCTGTAATCACCCAAAAACTTTCGGCAACTTTTCGCTGTGTTAAGCTAATTCCAACCGAAGCCGGAACGCCTAAAGCAGATGAAATTCCGGGCACAATAGCGGTTTCTAAACCGTATTGTTCTACATATTCAATTTCTTCACTTCCTCTTCCAAAAATAAACGGATCTCCACCTTTTAATCGCACTACATGACCGTATCTATTTGCCATCGAAACTATCAATTCGTTGATCTGATCTTGTGTATAAGCATGACACCCTAAACGTTTGCCTACAAAAACAATTTCAGCGTTTGTCGCATATTGCAACAATTCTTCGTTTACTAATGCATCGTACAAAACGACATCAGCAGTTTCTAATGCTTTTATTGCTTTCAATGTAATCAATTCAACATCACCCGGACCTGCGCCTACAATTGTTAATTTTGGTGTTTTTAAATTTCGCATAACTTTTAACTTAAATTGATATTCAGATCATTTAATTCGTCAACCGAATTAATATTGGTCAAATGAAAGTTTTCACTTTCTTCTATTGTGATAATTTGATGCGGAATTTTTGCCAATAAATCCATCATTTTTAGTTCCTCGTTATCAATTGCGCTTTTGATAACTGGTACTACTTTTTTAGAATAAATCCCAATTAAAGGATGTAATCTGCTTTCTGAAGCAAAAACTGTAATTTCGGCTTCATCGTTATGTTTTGAAATTAATTCTGATAATAATTGGGTTGAAATTAACGGAATATCACAACTCAGAATCAAATTAAACTCCGATTCAGAATATGATAATGCCGTATATATTCCACCCAACGGACCTTTATCTAAAATAATATCGGGTATTTTCTGATAAGGCAAATAATCATATTCCTTTGTTGCCGTTATCAATATTATTTTATCTGTAATAGGCAAAATCGCCTGTATAATATGCTCAATAAAAGGTTTATCCTGAAACAAAACCAGTCCTTTTTCTGATTGCATTCGGGAGCTTTTTCCGCCACAAAGAATAAATACTGTTGGTGTTGTTTCCATGATTATCTTTTTGTTTCAGGTTTCAGGTTTCATGTTGAAATGAGAAAAAATTTTACCGCAAAGTGCGCTAAGTTTTTTTTATTCATTTGATGTGTTTTTAAATTAAGTTCGCAAAGCTGAATAAATACAAAGCTTTACGTACTTTGCTGTTTTCAATAAAATTATTTAAGGAAAAATCAATTTTATGCTCGCCATTAAAATCACGGTTCCCAAAACAATTTTCAGTGTTTTATTAGAGAAATAACCGCTGCCATAATATCCGCCCAAAACGCCACCTAAAACGGCAATCGGAACCAGATAAAAACTTTCTGTCGGAACTGTTTTTCCTCCTAAAAAGAAGCCCAAAATTCCGGCAAATGAATTCACAAAAATAAATAAACTTGAAATTGCTGCTGATTCCTTTATTGAAGCCCATCCTAAAAATAATAAAATCGGACTCAAAATAATTCCACCGCCAATCCCCAACATTCCGGACAACAATCCAATAATAAATCCGATTGTTAATGCGAACGGAATGTTTATTACTACTGCTTCTTTTTCTTTAAAATTAAATATTCCGAATAAACGAAGCGCTGCGAAAACCAATACTACTCCCAAAATAATTTTATAAATCGTGTTATCTAATGTGATAAAACCGCCAATAAATGCTGCCGGAATTGAGGTTATCGCAAAGGGATAAAACAATTTGGGTTTGAAATAATTCATTTTATAATAAAAGAAAAACGAAATACTCGAAACAAACAAATTCAGTAATAATGCCGATGGTTTCATTATTGAAATTGGAAAAGCAAAAATCGTCATCAAAGCCAAATATCCGGATGCTCCGCCGTGACCTACACTCGAATATAAAAAAGCTATCACTACGAGAGCAATGCTGAATAATAAAATATTTTCGGAACTAAGAAGATTCATTTTGTTTCAGGTTTATTTTTGTTTCAAGTTTCAAGTTTTATTTGTTTCAGGTTTATGCTATATGTTTTATTTTACACACCGCATTTTATCTTTCGTACTCAAAAATCTATTTTCTATACTCTTTTTTCTATTTTCTAAAAATTCTAATCTATGGGCAATAATGTTACCAGTTGTCCTTTTTTAATTGCTGCAGTATCATGAGGAACAATTAATAAACTATTGGCAATTGCAAATGTATTGAGCATTGCTGAGCTTTGTCCGTCTAAAACCGTTACGTGTGTTTCGTCATATATTGCTTTTAAAAACAATGTTTTTCCTGTTGTATTGGTAAAGCCTGAATTTATTTTTCGAACTAATTTTGGTAAATGCGTATCCGAAAAACCCATTCTGTTTTTAATAGCGGGATAAACATAAATGTAAAAATTAGTAAGTGACGAAGCTGGATTTCCAGGTAAAGCAAAAACTAAGGTTTCATTCTTACAGCCAAAAAACATTGGTTTTCCGGGTTTCTGATTGATTTTATAAAAGAGCTCTTCTACTCCATTTTGTAATAAGGCTTCTTTTACAAAATCATAATCTCCAACAGAAATTCCGCCCGAAATTAAAACTATATCATTTTTAGCTAAAATTCCTTTAAGCGCTTTTTTAGTCGCTTTCAGGCTATCTTTTACTTTATAAACTTTTATTTTATTTATTCCAATTGTTTGAAGCGCTGCCTCTAACATAACTGAATTACTTTCGTAAATTTTTCCCTTAGCCAGTTTTTTACCGGGTTTTACTAATTCATTTCCAGTTACTAAAATGGTAACTTTAGGCTTTTTGTAAACTTGTATTTCGGTAATTCCTAAACAGGCTAAAAAACCAATTGCGGCAGGTGTTATTAACGTATTAGCTTCAAAAACAATATCTTCAACTCCAATTTGTTCTCCTTTATTACGAACATTTACAAACTGTTGTGGCATTTTAGTAATCAAAATCGATTTCTCATTTGCCATTACATGTTCCTGCATTACTACCGTATCAGCATTATGAGGCACAAAAGCACCTGTAAAAATACGGACTGCTTCATTTGGGTTCAATTTTATATTAGAATGATCTCCGGCTTGCGAAATACCTACAATATCATACTGATGTCTTTCGCTGTGAATAAAAGCATATCCATCCATTGCCGATTGACGGAAGGGTGGCATTGCAATTGGCGAATACACTGTTTCTGCCAGAATAAATCCCAATGATTTACTCACAGGTATTTTACGCTTTGGCATATTTATGCTATTAGCTGCAATTATTGATAAGGCTTCTTCTACTTGTATCATTTTTGAGAATATAAACTAAGTAAAAATACTTATTACAAATATAAGTATTTCTTAATAGGATGAATAAAAAATTCTAATTTATTTTAATATCTATAAAATTAGTCTAATTTCTTCAAAATCAACTTTAAAATGGAGTGTAGTTTTAGATTAAAATTCATCTTAATAATTTTAAATTAAGCTTTCCTAGACGTTTTGAGCTTCTTTTTACTTTTCTTAAGGCAATTGAAAAATAAAAAAATAAGTAAAAAATACTACATTTTAATATTTTTCAGCAATGCTTTTTAACAATTATCAGAATGAAACAAAAATTCATAATATGCTAATAATCAGCAATATAAATACAAAAAAACCTCAACTTAAAATAGACCAGAAAGCCCTCTATGAAAAAAAACTTCTGAAATTTTTGGTTTTTATTAGATTAAATTTAACTTTGTCTATAGGATTAGTAGAGTTTGAAACCATAAAAAACTATATTTTGAAAACAACCGCAAGCATATCGTATTACAATCTTCCTAAAAAATATACTTATAACACTTTTTGTTATATGTGCTTCTGTTGCTAAACCTCTGAGCAATTTATTCGTTTATTCCTGATATTCTCAAATTTACACAAATCGGATAAAAAACGAATCTTACCAATACACCACAATACCATTTACTGAAAAATTCCAAAAATTTATTTGATGCATTAATTTGTATTAAAAGGATTCTTGAAACTATACCTATACAATTAAAAAAAATAACTAATAACTAAAATAAAACTAAAATGAAAAAGATGCAAAGCTGCTGCTGTAAATAAAAAAAGCCATTTCTGCGGCAACAGAAATGGCGAGGCTTAAAGAACATTTATCACTAAATCAAGAACACCATTTAGAGAGTTGAAAATTCAACTTTCAGGGCGCCTTGTTAATTACTTAAAACCATTACAAAGAAATGAAAAAAAAATTAAACATATACTCTTTGCTTTTTCTCCTTCTGCTCTCAGCAGGAATTAATGCCCAAAATATAACACCACTTATACAATCTAAACTTGACGGAACTGTTATTGATAATGTTACAAATCAACCTATTATAGGAGCTTCTGTTGTTATTAAAGGTACAACTCACGGGGTTCAGACTGATGCTGAAGGAAAATTTTATTTTCAAACTGGTCAAAAATTACCTTATACTTTAATCGTAACTTATATTGGATACAAAAAAACCGAGGTAATCGTTGACAAAAACCCTGTTACAATCAACTTAAAAGAAGATCGTCAGGAACTGGACGAATTAGTAGTTGTAGGTTATGGTTCCCAAAAAAGAAAAGACATCACGGGTTCTGTAGCGTCAGTTCCGAAAGCTAATTTATCGCAAGTTACCTCATCTGCAGATAATTTGCTGCGCGGTGCAATTCCCGGAGTGGTAGTTACACAAAGTTCCGGACGTCCGGGAGCTTCGTCAAGTGTACGTATTCGAGGCGGAAACTCTATCACGGCAGGTAATGAACCTCTATATGTTGTAGACGGAATTTTGATTTACAATGACAACGCAAACAGTTCTGCAGGAGTTGCTAACGCCGGATCGAGTTTAAATGTGCTATCAACCATAAACCCTGCTGATATTGAATCTATCGAAGTCTTAAAAGATGCATCTGCAACTGCAATTTATGGTTCTCGCGGTGCAAATGGTGTTGTACTTATTACGACCAAAAAAGGAACTAAAGGGCAGGATAATATTTCGTACCAAGGCTATTTTGGAGTACAATCAGTTTCAAAAAAACTGGATATAATGAATGCCTCACAATGGGCGAGTTTGCGCAATGATGTTCAGGCAAGTATTGGTCAGGCGCCTTCGTTTACTCCGGCTCAAATCGAGGCTTTTAAAACTTCAGGAAGCTACGACTGGCAGGATGCTGCGTTTAGAACTGCGGCGCCCGTTCAAAATCATCAATTAACATTCTCCGGCGGAGATGATCGCTCCAGATATTCCGTTTCGGCAGGATATTTTGATCAGGAAGGTGTTGTAATTGGATCTAATTTTAAAAGGATTTCACTTCGTGCCAATTACGAAAGAAACTATTCTCAGGCTTTTAAATTTGGTGTAAATGCCAATTACAGCAATTCACTTTCTAATGGTGTAGCAAATAACGCCAGCGGCGGAAGAAATCCAAACCCTTTGGTTAGTGTTTTGCTAATGGCTCCGGTAGTACCAATTAAAAATCCTGACGGAAGTTATAACGTAACAAACAATCCTTATGCAACATCGGTTAATGGATTTATTCCAAACCCAATTAATGATTTGGAAAACACAACCAATGAAACTAAAATCAACAGAATTCTGACGAGTTTATTTGGAGAATACAAAATCACTAAAAAATTGGTTGCCAAAATTGCGGTTAGTGGTGATGTAATCAATACCAAACAAAATTATTATGCTCCGGCAAATACTACAAATGGTGCGGGAACAAAAGGTTTGGCTTCTGTTGGAGACAGATTGGTAAGTTCTGTATTGAATGAAAATACTTTGAACTACAATACCAACTTTGGTGAAAACCATAAATTCTCGGCTTTGGCTGGATATACACTTCAATATACTAAAGGTGAAGTTGTTAATGCAGGCGCTCAAACATTTGTTAATGATGCTAATACTTATAACGCTTTACAAGATGGTGTTCCGGTGAAACCTTATAGTGATGCATTCGAAAGTGTTTTGAAATCCTGGTTGGCGAGAGTAAATTATTCTTATAAAGGAAAATACAATTTTACCTTATCAACTCGTGCCGATGGTTCGTCAAGATTTGGATCTAAATCACTTTGGGGTTATTTCCCTTCAGCAGGTTTCTCCTGGAATATTACTGACGAAGATTTTGCCAACAACATTAAAGGTGTAACCGAAGCAAAACTTAGAATTACGGCGGGAACAACCGGAAATCAGGAAATTGGAAATTATCTTTCGCTAGCTCAAATGGGCTCTGTAAACTACGCTTTTGGAGGAACTTTGCAAACCGGATTAGCTCCTACCCGATTGGCAAATCCGGATCTGAAATGGGAAAAAACCGATCAATATAATGTTGGTTTAGACTTATCGCTATTAGATCGAAAAATCAATTTTGTTTTTGATGTTTATTACAAAAAAACAAACGATTTGTTAATCAACGTCCCAATTCCGTTGACTTCAGGATATGCTACAGTACTTCAAAACATTGGAGGTGTTGAGAATAAAGGTATCGAAATTGGTTTGATTACTGAAAACATCAAAACAGAAAACTTTTCATGGAATTCTAACTTTGTTTTCTCTGCCAATAAAAACAAAGTGGTTTCTATAGGAAATGGGGTTGATCAATTTTTTCCCGTAGTTCCAAACGGATCGTTATTACAACAACAGCCTGTAACTGTTAAAGTAGGATTGCCTTTGGGAACTTTCTGGGGATACAGAACCGCAGGTATTTTTCAGACTCAGGAAGAAGTTAACACACAGCCAAAAATTAACAGTCTTGCCAATACTAAAGTTGGTGACAGAAAATATGTTGATACAAACGGAGATGGTGTAATTACAGCGCTAGACAAAGGAAATCTTGGAAGTTCTCAGCCAAAATTTGTTGGAAGTTTCAGCAACACAATTTCTTATCATGATTTTGATCTTAATTTTTCTTTTCAGGGATCTTATGGCGGAAAAGTATTTAATGCGCTAAACCAGCAATTAGAAATTTCTACTCTTGGTACAAATGCTGCTTCAACGCTTAATGATCGCTGGACTCCAACAAACCCAAGCAATGAAATCCCGAGAGCTTCAAGTTCTCCTCTTGGAATTGTTTCTGAACGATATGTCGAAGATGCTTCTTTCCTGAGATTAAAGCTAATTACTCTTGGTTATACTTTACCAAAAAGTCTCTCTTCTAAACTGGGAACAAAAAGTATCAAATTCTATGTATCTGCAGAAAACTTAGTCACATGGACAAAATATACTGGATTTGATCCGGAGGTGAGCTCTTATGAACAAAATAATTTATATCCGGGAATTGACTTTGGTTCTTATCCAAACTCCAGAACATTCATTTCGGGCCTGAACGTAACTTTCTAAGTAAAAAACATATACAATGAAAAAGATTATAATAACAATCATACTAAGTGCCGGTTTATTTGCATCGTGCACAGAATTGGAGGTAACACCTACCTCTTTTGTAACCGAAGATAAATTCTTCAACACGCAGGATGACGCAATCGCAAGTGTAAATGCAGTTTATGCTTCGCTGAGTTTAGATCCGGGAGAACAAAGTTTATTCGGGAGAAACTTATATTTCCTTACAGATATGGGATCTGATTATGCAGCAGCGGGAGTTTCTGCAACAAACCCACAGGTAAGAGCATTGAGCAGTTTGACACATGATGCAACTAATGATCGTGTTCAGGTGGCATGGCGTCAAATTTACAGTGGTATAAACAGAGCCAATGTTTCGATCGACAATGTTCCTAAAGTAACCGGAAACGACGTTATCAAAACAAGACTGATTAATGAATCAAAATTTATCAGGGCATTATTATACTTTCAGGCTGTTCGTCTTTGGGGCGGCGTTCCAATTGTTTTGCATGAACCAACTTCTATTCAATTAGAAAGTTTAAAATCAAAAAGAGCAACTGTAGACGAGGTTTACACACAAATTATCTCGGATTTAAAAGATGCCGAAAACTTGCCTGCTACATATCCTGCAACTGACGCCGGACGTGCAACATCCGGAGCTGCAAAAGCAATTTTAGCTAAAGTTTATCTGACTAGAAAAGATTGGCCAAATGCAATCCTGAAAGCCAGAGAAGTTATCAATGGAGGTTATGGATATGCTCTTTTCGAAAATTTTCAGGACATCTTCACTAAAACCAAAAAGAATGAAAAGGAGCATATTTTCTCTGTTCAGTTTGAGCCAAATCAAGCCGGAAACGGATCAAGCGGAAGTACTTTTCAAGGAACATCTTTTACAGGATTTACAGCAACTGAACCTGCTGATATTATCTCAGACGTTGCTTTGTTTTATGACATATATGCCGCAGGAGATACCCGAAGAGATGTAAGTTATGCTAAACAATTGTTTAATCCAACAACAGGATCGCTTTATACATTTCCGAAACCAATCTTTAAAAAATACTTAGATCTAACCAATCTGGCTACACCAGGAAACGTAGCAATTAACTTTCCTGTAATTCGTTACGCAGACATTTTATTGTCTTTAGCAGAAGCGATAAATGAGCAGGGAACGCCAACTCCTGAAGCATATGAATTAATTAATCAGGTAAGAAGAAGAGCTTTTGGAAAACCAATTAATACACCAGATCCAACAGTAGATTTAGTCGGGTTAAGTCAAACCACTTTTAGAGCAGCAATTCAGGAAGAACGCAAAAAAGAATTTGTTCAGGAAGGACAACGCTGGTTTGACTTGGTACGTTGGGGAACTCTGGTTACTGAAGTGAAAAAAGTTACGGCAAAAAATTCTGTTTCAGAACGAAATAACCTTTATCCTATTCCGCAAAGCGAAAGAAATATTGATCCGGTAGGTTTACCACAAAATCCAGGTTATTTATAAAAAGCTTACATACAAATAAATAAAATGATCAAAAAACTATTCATCCTCGCCCTATTGGTTGTTGCACAATTTCAGCTATTTGCACAGAAAAAGCAACCTAACATCATCGTCATTTTGGCAGATGATTTAGGTTTCTCAGATATTGGTGCTTTTGGCTCAGAAATTAAAACTCCAAACCTTGATAAACTCGCCAAAAACGGGCTTATTATAAAACAGTTTTACAATGCTGGGCGCTGCTGTCCTTCCCGGGCTTCATTACTCACGGGTTTGTATCCGCACCAGGCAGGTGTTGGAGATATGGTTCAGGACAAAGGATTTCCGGCTTATCAGGGATATTTAAACGAGCATTGTATCACGATTGGGCAAGCACTTAAACAGGCAGGATACAATACTATTGTTTCCGGAAAATGGCATGTTGGTTTAGTGCCATCAGCTTGGGCGGTTAATAGAGGGTTTGATGATTCTTTTACATTACAAAACAATGGAAGCAGTTATTTTAACTCGCAACCTTTATATAACGACGGAAGAAAAGTTACTTTTTTGAAAGGAGATAAAGAAATTATCCGCACGGATACTTCTACTTATCTGACTCAGGAAATTACCAATTTTGCCATTAATTCTTTAGAAAAACAGCGCAATCAGCAAAAACCTTTTTTTCTATATGTTGCTTATAATGCTCCACATTGGCCCATTCAGGCATTGCCTGAAGATATTGCAAAATACAAAGGCAAATATCTGGAAGGTTGGGATAAATTGAGAGCAAGCCGTTTTAAAAAATTAAAGGAACTAGGAATCATTGATAAAAATTGGGACTTATCAAATCGTTTTGAAAAAGTGCCGGATTGGGAAAAACTAAGTGCCGAAGAAAAAGACAAATGGGACACCCGAATGGCAATTTACGCCGCCATGATCGACCGAATGGATGCCGGAATTGGAGAAATCCTGCAAAAAGTCAAGTCTTTAGGAGAAGAAGATAATACGCTTGTTCTTTTTCTTTCGGATAATGGCGGAAGCGCCGATGATGTAAAAAACTGGAATTATGTTACTCAGAAAAATGGAACACCGGGTTCAGTTGCGTCGATTGATAGTTACGAAAGTCCGTGGGGAAATGTGAGCAACACGCCTTTTCAATTATTCAAAAAGAACACCCACGAAGGCGGTATTGCCTCCCCTTTTATCGCTTATTATCCAAAACATATTAAAGCAGGTACAATAAGCAATCGAATAAGTCATGTGATTGATATTTTCCCGACTTGTCTGGAGTATGCCGGTTTTCAATATCCCGATTTATTTCAAGGAAAAAGTCTCACACCCTTAGAAGGAATTAGTTTAAAAAAAGAATTTGAAGGACAACCATCTGATGCACATGAAGCCTTGTTTTGGGAACATGAAGGCAGCAAAGCAGTAAGAAAAGGCCAGTGGAAAGCAGTAGCCGAAAACAATCAACCTTGGGAATTGTACAATCTTGCTACAGACCGAACAGAAACAAAAAACTTGGCAAAATTAGAACCAAAACTGCTCCAAACCCTGATTGAGTTACATCAACAATGGTCAGTAAAAGTAGGTGTCGAAGATTGGAATAAAATAAAATAGCATAGTTAAAAACACTGATTACTAATTAAATAAAAATTTAATCTAATGAAGAATTTTAAAAATTACAGTACAATCAAAAGTTCTAAAAAAGGACTTTTGATCACCGCACTTCTAGTTGCTCAATTCGGTTTTGCTCAAACAAAATCAGATACAGAATTTAAAGGAACAATTGGTAAAACATTAGCCGATTCTAAAGAATACTGGCCAGATCCTGTAAAAGCCCCAAAAGGTGCTCCAAATATTGTTTGGATTTTACTTGATGATGTAGGCTATGGAGCTTCAACTGCTTTTGGAGGTTTAATACAAACTCCTACTTTTGATGAACTGGCTAATAATGGTTTGCGATATACCAACTTTCATACAACAGCAATTTGCGCTCCAACCCGCTCCGCTTTATTGACGGGTAGAAATTCAGGAAAAGTTCACGTTAGCGGATTCTCTCATACGGTTCTTTCAGCTGGTTTCCCGGGTTGGGACGGAAGAATTCCATCTGATAAAGGAACAATTGCCGAGATTTTAAGAGACAAAGGATACAACACTTTTGCAGTTGGTAAATATGGCTTAACTCCAGATGAGGAAGCTACAGATGCAGGACCATTTGACAGATGGCCAACCGGAAAAGGATTCGAACACTTTTATGGTTTCTTAGGATCGCAAACAGATCAATATAAACCAGATTTAGTTGAAGATAATGCACATGTTGCTCCTGACGGAAGACACTTAACAGAGCAAATTACGGATAAAGCCATTAGCTATATCACAAAACAACATAAGGCTGCTCCGGACAAACCATTCTTCTTGTATTATGCACCGGGAGCCGTTCATGCACCACATCAGGTTGCCGAATCCTGGAGCGATCCATACAAAGGAAAATTTGATGAAGGCTGGGATGTTTACCGTGAGAAAGTATTGGCAAACCAAAAGAAACTAGGTGTGATTCCTGCCAATGCAGTTTTGCCGGAACGCAACCCATTGATTACAGATTGGAAAAAACTAACTCCGGATCAAAAGAAAGTATATGCCAGATTTATGGAGGTTTATGCCGGATATCTTACTTATACCGATCATGAAATAGGAAGAGTAATAAATTATCTGAAAGAAACTAACCAATTAGAAAACACTTTGATTTTTGTTGCAATTGGAGACAATGGTGCAAGTAAAGAAGGTACAACACAAGGAACAATCAATCAAAATCTTTTCTCTCAGGGAAAATCTGACGAAGAAAATCTTCAGGCGAATTTGAATAATATTGGAGAAATTGGTACTGCAAAAGGTTTAAATACCAATTATCCTTTAGGATGGGCACAAGCTACAAACGCTCCTTTTAGAAACTGGAAACAAGATGCACAATCTGAAGGAGGAACTCGTAATCCGTTGATTGTTTTTTATCCAAAAGGAATTAAAGAAAAAGGCGGAATCAGAAATCAATACAGTCACGTAACAGATTTATTGCCAACAACTCTGGATATTGCAGGAATTAAAGTTCCCGAATATATTAGAGAAATTAAGCAAGACGCCATTCAGGGTTCAACTTTTTATGCTTCGCTGAATAACGCTAAAGCGGAGTCTTTACACAAAATTCAATACTACTATATTTTTGGAAACAGAGCCATTTATAAAGATGGCTGGAAAGCCGGAGCGGCACATTTACCGGATTCGTTCGCAGTAAAAAAATCTATAGGCAAAAATGAAAAACCAGCCGAAAGCAATTTTGATACCGATGTTTGGGAATTGTACAACCTAAATGAAGATTTTAATGAACGTAATGATTTAGCCAAAAAATACCCTGAAAAATTAGCCGAGCTAAAGAAATTATTTGATGAACAAGCCAAAGAAAATAACGTTTATCCGTTAATAGACTGGCAGGATGTTTACAACAGAAGAATTCATAATACTGGTGCTGATAAAGGCAAAACCGTTCAGGATTTGATTCAGCAAGCTACCAAACCAGGAAGCACAGGAAGTTCTAATTAATTCAAATAATTTAAGAATTCAGGTCTTTTCATTAAAGTTCTAAAGACCTGATTCTTTTCAAATAAAATAATCATGAAAAGAGTCGACTATGAAATTATAGGAAAAAAAATTATCGTGGGAGCGATCGTTTTTTTAGTTCCGCTAATCGTATTGGCGGGAGGTTTAGCATTAGTTAATCAATTTTTAAAATAAGAAATCATGGCAATAGTTCAAAAAGAAAAACTTACAAAAGATTTAAGTATCAGTCTTTTAATTTACAGTTTGCCTGTGTTGGCAATTTATCTTTATTTTAAACTAACAAATGGTGTTATAGCAGAATCTCATATTACATTACCATCATTTTTAGAATTTTCAAAACCTGCATTCGAACACATTCGTACTTGGGGATTAACCGTTTTTATGTTAATTCTGGGCGTTATCGAATTTGGCGCAGGTTTATACGACGACCAATGGACAGGTGAAGAACGCAAAGTTGATATCATTTGTTTCCTGGCTCCAAAATTACTTTTACCACCCGTAATTGCTTTTTTTAGTTTGACAGCTTTGCCTTATTTAATCCCGAATTTAGCCAATACGCTTTCGTGGGTTCCGTTTTGGGGAGGTTTTTTCCTAATAGCAATTGCCGATGATTTAACGCAATATTGGTACCACCGTTTGCACCATCAAGTTCCGTTTTTGTGGCGTTTTCATAGAACGCACCATTCGGCTCCATACATGGGAATGGCAATGGCTTCAAGACAAAACTTTATTTACACGGTTTTCTTTTCTCAAATTTATCTAACGGCTACATTAACTTATTTAGGTTTAGGATTACCTGCTTTATTTGTTTTAGTCATTAAAAGTTTCATCACTTTGGGAGCACATTCAAGTATTGCATGGGACAAACCGTTTTATAAATACAAAGTTTTACATCCAATTGCATGGGTTTTAGAACGTTTGATTTCGACTCCTGCAACACATCACGCACATCACGCAGATACAAGCGGTGACGGCGTTGGACACTTTAAAGGAAACTTCGGAAACATGTTTTTCATCTGGGATGTCATCTTTGGAACGGGTTTAATCACACGTAAATTCCCTGAATCATACGGAACCAAAACATACAAACAAGAAGAATGGTATGCACAATTTTTATGGCCAATATTCAAATCTAAAAAAGAAGGAAGTCCTCTTGCCGAAGGCGTAATATCACTTCCAATAAAAGCCAAACCTGAAAATGTTACACCAAGTCCGGTTTATTACGAACAGATTCAATCTTAAAAATTATGAAGAAAAATAAAACATTCAAAAACAGTATTACAACACTAATGCTGTTTTTATCCATAATTGGTTTTGCTCAAAATGAAAAATCAAATACAGTCTCGCTGGAGGTTTTTTACACAAAAATTCAGAGTCAAAAAAATCCGCAGATAATTGATGCCAGAGGTACTGAAGAATTTGCTTTGAACCATATTATTGGAGCTGTAAATTTTAATTTACAATCAGCAGATTACAACAAACAAATTACAAAATTAGATCCCTCAAAGCCTGTTTTTATCTATTCGATTGGAGCAGGAAGAAGCGTGCAACTTGAAAAAGAGTTATTGAAAACCGGTTTTTCAGAAACATATACTTTAGAAGGCGGAATTGCGAATTGGATTGGTGGCGGAAAACCATTTTTTACCAATTCAAAAAGTAAATTAACCTTAGCCGAATACAAAAAAATCATTTCTGAAAACAACGACGTTCTGGTTGATATTGGTTCTAAATACTGTGGTGCCTGTAAAAATGTAAAACCAGTTTTAGAAACCATCAAGGCACAATATGGAGATAATTTAAAAATCGTAGAAATTGATTTAGAAGATAATCCGCAAATAATTGCTGATTTAAAAACAGTGAAGGTGTTTCCAACTTTAATTTTATACAAAAAAGAAAAAATTGTGTTTAAAAAAGATGGTTTAGGCAATTTAAAAAATGATGTTGATTTGGCTTTAGCTTCAAAATAAGAGTTTATTTTCTAGCTCATAGATTATTTATTGATCTCTACATTAAATCTGGTAACCGATATACAAACCCGACAGGTTTTTAAAACCTGTCGGGTTTACCGGAAATGAATAATTAATTGCCTCCAGCTTCAGCTGGAGGTTCAAGATTTGAAATGTGGAAGGCTTTAGCCAAACTTCTTATTCGGCTAAAGCCTTTTTTACCCACAAACCTGTTACCCCCAGCTAAAGCTGGAAGCAATTCAAATAAAATCTTTGAATAAATAATTGCTAGATTAATTCAACTAAAAATTATGTCAACTCAAACAAAACAATTTACCCTTCACGAAGACTGGACAGTAGTCATTCTTGGATTTTTAATCATCGGAATTTCTCTTTTTCTTTTTCTTCCGGAAGTTCCCATATTCAAATGGTCAAATGGTGCAGATTTACATAATGATGTATTTGATTCCGGAAATCTAAAAATCATTTTATTTCAATTTATATATTTCATTTCTATTGGAGCAATTGGAGTTTTTTTAGTTGGAAAATCGGTTAAGAACTTTCTATTTGGTTTCCCGATAGTTTATGTGTTAACTATAATCGCTTTGGCTATTGCAGGAAACACAACCATAAAAGGGCTCAATCTTGAAGCTGTTATTTTTAGTTTGATTATCGGATTAGCAATTGGTAATTTCTTCAAACTTCCTGAGTGGTTTCGCTCAGCACTTTCTACAGAAATATTTGTAAAAATCGGATTGGTTTTATTAGGAACCAGTGTTATTTTTTCAGACATCATAAAAGCAGGTTCCTTGGGATTATTTCAGGCTTTGATTGTGGTTTTATCCGTTTGGTATTTTGCTTTTTGGTTGTGTAAAAAATTAAAAGTAGACGACGAATTAACGATGATGATTTCCAGCGCTGTTTCTATCTGCGGAGTTTCTGCGGCAATCGCAACGTCGGGAGCTATTAAAGGAGATTCTAAAAAACTATCGTATGTAATTTCTATTGTTTTGGTAACCGCAATTCCCATGATGATTTTCATGCCCATAATTGCTAAATATTTCAACTTTCCCGAAGAAGTTACCGGAGCCTGGCTGGGCGGAAGCATTGATACTTCGGGCGCAGTTGTCGCATCTGGAACTCTCGTAGGCGAAACAGCTCTAAAAATTAGTACAATCGTAAAATTTTCACAGAATGTATTGTTAGGATTAGCTGCTTTTGCTATTTCTGTTTATTGGACTTATACACATAATAAATCAGTAGAAGCAGTTGAATCAAAACCAACTTTGGGAGTGATTTGGGAACGTTTTCCAAAATTTGTTCTGGGATTTATTGCTGCTTCATTAATTTTCTCTTTTCTGCTTACGTCAGAAGTTAGAGATGAAGTTAAAGACAGTTTAAAGAATCTACAAGGAATTTGGTTTGCATTAGCTTTTACGAGCATAGGTTTAGAAACCAATTTTAAAGATTTGCTTGCCAATAACAGCCGAAAACCATTGTATGCCTTTTTAATTGCACAATTATTTAATGTGATTGTTACGTTGATTATTGCCTTTTTGCTTTTTAGTTAATATTTATTTTTTGCCAGAACCCTTTTTTTATTCGATTTAAAAATATCAAAACACATGAAATATCAGAACATTTTAGAAACCATTGGGAATACGCCTCACATTAAGCTGAACAAGCTTTTTAAAACACACGAAGTATGGATTAAATTAGAAAAATCAAATCCGGGATCAAGTATCAAAGACAGAATTGCACTGGCAATGATTGAAGATGCAGAGCAAAAAGGACTTTTAAATTCGGATTCTATCATTATTGAACCCACATCTGGAAATACCGGAATCGGACTTTCGTTGGTAGCAGCCGTAAAAGGTTACAAAGTAATTATCGTAATGCCGGAATCGATGAGTGTTGAACGCAGAAAAATTATCGAAGCTTACGGAGCCGAATATGTTTTGACTCCAAGAGAAAAAGGAACTTCCGGAGCGGTTGAAAAAGCCAAAGAATTAGCTGCAACAATTAAAAATTCTTTCCTGCCTTCGCAATTTACAAATCCTGCAAATGTTGCCGTTCACGAAAGAACAACTGCACAGGAAATCCTAGCCGATTTTCCGGACGGAATTGATTATCTAATTACAGGCGTGGGAACGGGTGGACATATTACCGGAGTTTCTAAAATTTTAAAACAACATTTTCCTAATCTAAAAACTATTGCCGTTGAGCCTGCACTTTCGCCTGTTTTAAGCGGCGGTATTCCCGCTCCTCACCCATTGCAGGGAATTGGTGCAGGATTTATTCCCGAAGTTTTTAATCGAGAATACATTGATGAAATTGTCACCATTGAAAAAAATGACGCTTTTTCATTTGCAAAAAAATTAACTAAAGAAGAAGGGATTTTTGGAGGTATTTCAACCGGAGCGGCATTAGCGGCAGTTTCAAAAAAATTAAAAAACATTCCGGAAGATGCCGTAATCCTGACTTTTAATTATGATACCGGAGAACGTTATCTTTCTGTAGAAGAATTATTCGATTTTTTCTCCTAACAAATTACAAATCAAAAGCTTATAATTGAATAAAAACCCATAAATTTAATTCAGTTAAGCTATAAAAATTTTAATCAAAAATTATAACCGAAAAACCTTAAAACTATGGCAGATTTACAAAAACAACAAACCGCATTAGGCGATGTTGCAGCAAGACAATTAGCAATCGCAACTCGTACCGTTCCTCAAATTGGGACTATAACTCCACGCTGGTTAACGCATCTTTTGCATTGGACACCAGTAGAATCGGGAGTATTTCGTTTGAATAAAGTTAAAAACGCAAACCACATCGAAGTTGATTGTTCTGCACGCGACGAAAGAATTTTACCTAATACTTTTGTCGATTATATCGAGAATCCAAGAGAATATAATCTGGCCGCAGTGCAAACAATTGTCGAAGTCCATACCCGTGTTTCTGATTTATACAGTAAACCATACAACCAGATTTCAGAACAGCTTCGTTTAGCCATTGAAACAATTAAAGAGCGTCAGGAAAGCGAATTAATCAATAATAAAGATTACGGATTATTAAGCAACATTGCTCCGTCACAAATTATAAAAACAAGAACCGGTGCACCAACTCCGGATGATTTAGATGAATTATTGACAAAAGTCTGGAAAGAACCTGGATTTTTTCTTTTACATCCTTTAGCAATTGCAGCTTTTGGGCGCGAATGTACGCGTCGTGGTGTTCCGCCTCCAACAACTTCACTATTTGGATCACAATTTTTAACCTGGAGAGGAATTCCGCTTATTCCATCTGACAAATTACCAATCGAAAAAGGAAAATCAAAAATCATTCTTTTAAGAACTGGCGAAAGCCGTCAAGGTGTTATCGGACTTATTCAGCCTGGTTTACAAGGCGAACAATCTCCTGGATTATCAGTTCGTTTTATGGGAATTAATGAAAAAGCCATTGCTTCGTATTTAGTATCTCTTTATTGTTCTTTGGCTATTTTGGTAGATGATGCTATTGCTGTTTTAGAAGATGTAGAAATAGGAAAGTATCATGAGTACAAATATTAACAACAACGGTTTACCCAACATCGACGATCTGCAAAATTTAGCAAACGAGTTGTTCAAATCTTTACCGAATGAATTTCCGAAAGAAATATCATTAAGTCCGGATAAAGCTGAACACCCGCGCGCGACAAAGATTGCAGAAACGATATTGCATACCGGAAACGCTGATCAGTTTGGTCAGATTCCAGTAGTAAGTCCGTCGAGTACATCGCCTGCGCCGCCTGCATTTAGTGGTTTTGGAGCTTCTCCTTCTGCATTAAATAATGGAAATACAGGAGCTTTTGCTTTATATCCAAATGCCGGAGCAGGATTTGATCCGCAGAACAAAAATTCGTCGTCAGGAGTTCAGGAAAACCATGATTTTAATATCAATGATCCGCATACCGGATTTCATGATGTTAATTTGAAAAACGGAAATCCTGCTCAATTGAATGAAGAATCAGTTTTTTCGCCGTTGTCATTAAACAATCAATATCTGCCGTTTCAAACAGAAAATTCTTCTTTTGAAATTGAACTGCAGGCTGCTTTATCATTTGTAGATACACAGTTTAAAAAACGCGAAGATTTTCCTTTAAACGGAAATGAAACAACATCATCCTACTATTTTTTAGATCAGAATCCTTTTGCTTTTGATAAAAGAAGTACAGATATAATTGTTGGAAATTCTTTTGATTCTAAAGGAGTTAATCTTTTTAAAGGACACCATTTTGATGCAGCTTCAGTAAAAAAAGATTTTCCGATTCTAAAAGAAACCGTAAACGGCAAACCATTAGTTTGGTTTGATAATGCAGCAACAACGCAGAAACCGCAATCAGTAATTGACAGAATTGCGTATTTCTACGAACATGAAAATTCAAACATTCATCGTGCGGCACATGAACTGGCAGCCCGCGCATCTGATGCGTATGAAGCAGCTCGCGAAAAAGTAAAAACTTTTCTGAATGCATCTTCTGTAAACGAAATTGTGTTTGTTCGCGGTGCGACAGAAGCTATAAATTTAGTTGCGTGCACTTGGGGTGATCAGAATTTAAATTCCGGAGATGAAATCATTGTGAGTAATCTGGAACATCATGCGAATATTGTTCCGTGGAAACGTCTTGCTGACAAAAAAGGTTTGAAATTACGAGTAATTCCTGTAGATGACGACGGTCAGATTTTGCTTGACGAATATGCAAAACTACTGAATTCAAAAACACGTTTGGTTGCTTTTACGCAAGTTTCAAATGCATTGGGAACAATAACGCCAGCGAAAAAAATAGTTGAAATGGCACATGCAGCCGGAGCAAAAGTTTTAATCGACGGCGCACAATCAGTTTCGCACATGAAAGTTGATGTTCAGCATTTAAATCCGGATTGGCTGGTTTTCTCTGGACATAAATTATTTGGCCCAACTGGAATTGGAACTTTATACGGAAAAGAAGATTTGCTAAACGAAATGCCACCGTATCAATCTGGCGGAAACATGATTCAGGACGTAACTTTTGAGGAAATTAAATACCACAAAGCACCAAATCGTTTTGAAGCCGGAACCGGAAATATTGCCGATGCTATTGGTCTTGGCGCTGCAATAGATTATGTAACCAAATTAGGAATTGAAGCTATTGGTCAGTACGAGCATTATTTGTTAGAATATGCAACAAGACTTTTGAAAGAAATTCCGGGTGTACGATTGATTGGAACTGCCAAAGATAAAGCCAGCGTATTGTCTTTTAATTTACAAGGCTATTCAAACGATCAGGTTGGACAGGCTTTAAACAAAGAAGGCGTTGCCGTAAGAACTGGACATCATTGTGCGCAGCCTATTTTGCGCAGAATGGGTATTGAAACGACTGTTCGTCCTTCATTGGCATTTTATAATACAACCGATGATGTCGATACTTTTATTAAAACCTTGTGGGAACTTAAAAAAGTTAGATTCTAAAATAAAATGAGCCAATGCTTTATAAACATTGGCTCAAAGAAATAGTTACTTTTTTTCATATTTTAAGTAATTATAACCAAAAGGCGATTGTTTAAATACAGTCGCCTTTTTATATAATAAAGATAAGTAAAAATATTTATGCTTTCTTTTTAACAAATAGAAACACAACTATGTATTTTAAAGCCACAGATTAAAGAATTAAAAAGATTAAAATAAAAATCTGCTAAATCTGCAAGATCTGCGTGAAAAAAAATTATTTTCTAAACTCATTTAATGACTTCTCAATAATTTCAAGACATTCCTGAATTTGAGCTTCAGTCATTACCAATGGTGGTGCTAATCTGATTTTGTTACCGTGAGTTGGTTTTGCCAATAATCCGTTGTCTCTGAATTTCAGACAGATTTCCCAAGCCAAATCAGAATCCTCTCCGCAGTTAATTACAATCGCGTTCAATAAACCTTTTCCACGAACCAGTGTAATTAAGTTATTGCGTGTAGCGATTTCATTTAAACCTTTTCTTAAAATGATTCCTAAACGTTCTGCGTTTTCGGCTAAGTTTTCTTCTTTAACCACTTCAAGAGCAGCAATTGCAACAGCCGCAGCTACAGGATTTCCTCCAAAAGTAGATCCGTGTTGTCCCGGTCTAATCACATTCATGATTTCGTTGTTTGCTAAAACTGCCGAAACTGGGTAAACTCCACCAGAAATTGCTTTTCCTAAAATCAAGATATCCGGTTGAACATTTTCGTGATGAACGGCTAATAATTTTCCGGTACGCGCAATTCCGGTCTGAACCTCGTCTGCAATAAACAATACATTATGTTTCTCACACAACTCTTTTGCTTTCGCCAAATATCCTTCTGACGGAACATAAACTCCGGCTTCACCCTGAATTGGTTCTACTAAAAACCCGGCAATATTTTTTGATGATTCTAAAACTTTTTCAAGAGCTGAAAGGTTATCATATTCTATTTTTATAAATCCTTCTGTAAAAGGACCAAAGCTTTTACGAGCGGTTTCATCATTAGAGAAAGAAATAATTGTAGTTGTTCTTCCATGAAAATTATTCTCGCAAACAATAATCTGTGCCAGATTTTCATGAATCCCTTTTACTTCATATGCCCATTTTCTACAAAGTTTCAAAGCAGTTTCAACTGCTTCTGCGCCTGTATTCATTGGTAATACTTTATCAAAACCAAAATAATTCGTTACAAATTCTTCATAGTTTCCTAATTTATCATTGTAAAAAGCACGTGAAGTCAAAGACAATTTCTGTGCTTGGTCAGTCATTGCTTTTACAATTTTAGGATGACAGTGACCTTGATTTACAGCAGAATAAGCCGATAAAAAATCATAATACTTTTTTCCGTCAACATCCCAAACATATACTCCTTCTCCTCTTTCTAGTACAACCGGAAGCGGATGATAATTGTGAGCTCCGTATTTGTTTTCTTTTTCAATCAAAACCTCGGACTTTGATGAAAGTATTTCTTGCTTATGTGCCATGATAATTTATTTTTATTAAAGCAAAAATATAAAATTTATTTATTTAAACGCAAAAACCAACATGTTTTAACTCAATAATAGCTTTCATAAAACCAAAATAACTTATTTTAACACAATTATAAGTCGTTTTATCTTTTGGTTTTAAACATCAAATCATAGTTATTTTTATCTTTACATAAATTAAACGAAAAAAAATAGTGCATGGATATCTTAGACGAGTTTGACATTAAAATTATAAAGGAATTAGAAAAAGATGGCAGAATCGCATTTTCTACCATTGCTACTAATTTAAAAATTTCAAATACTATGGTCCACCAACGTATTAATCGTTTATTTGAACAAGGAATTATTACTGGTATTAAACCTATTTTAAACGAAAAACAAATTGGTTACGATTGGGCTTCTTTTACCGGTATTACACTAAATAAAGATTCAGATTCAGAGCGAATTATCGAAGCATTAAAAGAAATTCCGGAAATTACCGAATGTTATTTTGTAACAGGATCTTTCACGCTTTACCTCAAAATTACGGCAAAAAACCACGAACACATGCGTAGAATATTATATGAAAAAATTGATAATATTCCCGGAATTGCCAAAACTGATTCAATGGTAGAATTGGGCTGCGCTTTTAAACGAAATATTACTTTATAAGCATTCCTGATAATTTAAATTTCAATAGATTATTGATTCCGAATGCCAAATGTTATAAACCTCAGAAGAAAACACTTTTGAGGTTTTTTTGTAACATAATATTTCTGATATTTGTTAAAAATTGTGAAACCATGAAAAATTCTGCTCTCCTTATTTTTGCTACTATATTGTTTTCTAACACTATAAATGCTCAATTAAAACCAGTAAAATATGCTGATGGTAATCAGGTATTAAACGGTTTATCTATCAAATCTGCTAAAAAAAGCAGTAACAATCCGGGTATTCTACTTTTACCGGCCTGGCTAGGAATCGATAAAGCTTCAAAAGATATTGCAACAAATTTATCAAAGTTAGGCTATACTGTTTTCATCGCTGATATTTATGGAGAAGGAAACTATCCAAAAAACACCACTGAAGCAGGAAAACAAGCCGGTTATTATAAAACTAATTATGCCGAATATCAAAAACGTATCAATTTGGCTTTGGAGCAATTAATAAAATCTGGTGCAAATGCAGATAATATTGTAGCGATTGGATATTGTTTTGGAGGAACCGGAGTTCTTGAAGCTGCCCGCGGACATTTGAACGTAAAAGGTGTTGTTTCATTTCATGGTAGTTTAGCCAAAGATGCAAG
>NZ_OY730246.1 GCF_963422545.1 uncultured Flavobacterium sp. | reverse complement strand
AGCTTCTTCATTTAAAAAAAGTAATTCTTCATTAGGAAAATCATACGATTTGTTTGGTGACAAAACAATACAATTAATAGAAAAACCAGGTCATACAGATAGTGATTTAATGCTTTTAGTAACTTTAAATCAAGGTCCTGTTTTACTAAGCGGAGATGCTGTTGTACACAATGACTGGCTTAAATCTAACGATGTTGAAAGATTGCCAACCCAACCCGACAAAGCTGCACAAAACAGAAATAATATTAGACATTTAGAGACAAAAATGCCCGAATTGATAGTATTTCCAGGTCACGACATGCCAAGTATTCCAAAAAACAGAACGGATATTCATATTATTAATCCGGATTTTTTTAAAACCGGTAATTTAAATATTAAGTAACAAACCTGAGAGCATCGTAATTCATCATCATCCTCAATATAAAAATCACTTATTGGAAGAATCCCGGCATTTATTTCTATTTTTTGAGGAAAGAGAAAAAATAAAATTTAATATCTTTACTATATGATAGAGATAGGAATAGACAGTTTTGCTTCGGCGATGTACGGAGATAACAACACTTTGAGCAGTGTTGATGCAATGGAACAATTACTGCAAAGAATTGAGCTGGCAGATCAGGCCGGACTTGACGTTTTTGGAATTGGCGAGCATCATAAAAAAGAATTTTTAGATTCGGCTACAGTGGTAATATTAAGTGCCGCAGCTGCAAAAACAAGCCGCATTCGGTTATCCAGTGCCGTTTCGGTTTTAAGCGCTGCAGATCCTGTCAGAGTTTATCAAAGCTTTGCAACGCTTGATTTAATTTCAAAAGGAAGAGCCGAAATTGTCGTAGGCCGCGGATCTTCTATTGAAGCTTATCCCCTTTTTGGATTTAATCTGAATGATTATGATGCGCTTTTTAAAGAGAAGCTGGAATTGTTTCTTCAAATTAGAGATAATGAATTTGTAACCTGGTCGGGAAAATTTCGTCCCGCTTTAAATAATCTTCCCATTTATCCCCGCGCATTACAGGAAAAATTTCCCGTTTGGCTGGGCGTTGGTGGAACACCGGAATCTTTTGTAAGAGCCGGAAGTCTTGGTTTGCCTTTAATGGTTGCCATTATTGGAGGGCAAACACATCGTTTTCGTCCATTGATCGATTTGTATCGTGAAGCCGGGAAAGCTGCAGGTTATAAACCCGAAGAACTCAAAGTAGGAATACATTCTCCTGGTTTTGTTGGAACCACAACCGAAAAAGCAATCGAAGAATATTATCCGGGTTATGCTGAACTTTGGACAAAATTAGGACTCGAACGCGGATGGCCACCAGTTACTAAAGCCAAATTTGACGGACTAATTGACGATCTGGGTGTTTTAATTGTAGGCGGTCCCGAACGAGTTGCTGAGAAAATTTTAAAACACAGCGAAGCACTTGGAGGAATCTCCAGATTTACTTTCCAAATGGATAATGCAGGACTTACACATACTCAGTTAATGAATGCAATTGAACTTATCGGGTCAAAAGTGATTCCGTTGATACATAAAGGATAAACTTCACATATTTGCCCGCGGATGACACGGATTAAACGGGTTTTCGCGGGTATATTTATAATAAAGACTATCAAAAAAAATCTTTATAATCAGTGTAATCTGTGGCAAAATAAACAATTTTCAGTGTTTAAAAGAACCTGTGAAAACCCGTTTAATCCGCGTCATCCGTGAGCCAAAAATCAAAACATTAAGCAACATATTATGAATAATACCGCTAGAAAAGTAGCTATCGTTGGTTACAATCGAATTCCGTTTGCAAGAGCAAATACAGCCTACGCCGAAGTTGGAAATACAGAAATGATGACTGCCGCCTTAAACGGACTTATTTCTAAATACAAACTCGAAGGTAAATTGTTGGGCGAAGTTGCCGGCGGTGCAGTAATAAAACATACCTATGATAATAATCTGATCAGAGAATGTGTGATGAAAACCTCACTTGATCCCGCAACTCCGGCTTGTGATTTGCAACAAGCCTGCGATACCGGAATTGAAAGTGCCATATATATTGCCAACAAAATTGCATTGGGACAAATAGAATCAGGAATTGCCGGTGGTGTTGATTCTATTAGTGATATGCCAATTGCGGTAAGCGAAAAACTTCGAAAGATTTTACTAAATGCCAGACAAGCAAAGTCATTGGGTGAAAAAATCAAGTTGTTTTTAAAACTGCGTCCGAAAGATTTGTCGCCATTGGTTCCTAAAAATGAAGAATCACAAACCGGACTTTCGATGGGCGGACATACTGAAATTACGGCAAAATATTATCAAATATCCCGTGAAGATCAGGATAACTTCGCACTCAAAAGTCATTTGAATATGGCAAAAGCCTACGACGAAGGTTTTTTTGATGATATGATAACTCCGTTTAACGGACTTGAAAAAGACAATAATCTTAGAAGAGACAGCAGTATTGAAAAACTGGCAAAACTAAAACCTGCATTTGATAAAACTAACGGAACGCTGACAGCCGGAAATTCTACTCCGCTTACAGATGGCGCATCATGCATTCTTTTGGCAAGCGAAGAATGGGCTAAAGCGCAAGGACTTCCTATTCTGGCTTACATTTCTTTTGCCGAAATTGCGGCAATTGAATATGTCAAAAACCAACAAAACCTATTATTGGCTCCATTATTTGCAGCTAGCAGAATGCTTGACAAAGCAGGTTTGACTTTACAGGATTTTGATTATTATGAAATTCATGAAGCTTTTGCTGCACAAGTTCTGGGAACCTTAAAAATCTGGGAAAGCCCGGAATTAAGCACTCAAATTGGACTAAAAAAAACTCTTGGTGCAATTGACAGAGAAAAACTAAACGTAAAGGGAAGCAGTCTTGCAGCAGCGCATCCTTTTGCCGCAACTGGCGGAAGAATAATTGGTGTTATGGCTAAATTATTGAACGAAAAAGGCTCAGGAAGAGGATTAATTTCTATTTGCGCCGCCGGAGGACAAGGCGTTACAATGATTATTGAGAAATAGTAATGTATTAGATATTCAAACCCGACAGGTTTTAAAAACCTGTCGGGTTTACTGGACGTTACCATCTTTGTCAAAGTTTAAACTTTGACAAAGATATTACAGTTTAAATTCTCACCTATCCAACCACATTTCGATTGAATATTTTTTAGCCACGAATTACACAAATTTCCGCTAATTTTTAATCACATTAGTGTAAAAATGATTCGTAAAAATTTGTGT
Source organism: uncultured Flavobacterium sp. (assembly GCF_963422545.1). Lineage (NCBI taxonomy): Bacteria > Pseudomonadati > Bacteroidota > Flavobacteriia > Flavobacteriales > Flavobacteriaceae > Flavobacterium > uncultured Flavobacterium sp. Next base: position 88,373 of record NZ_OY730246.1, on the reverse strand, counting down.
AATTCGTGGCAAACAATCTTTAAATACAAAACCCGACAAGTTTCAAAAACCTGTCGGGTTTACTACATACGAAAATGTCCAACTCTCGTAATTCTAATTTAAAAAGCAAATTCTTCAACTGCAGACAAAGCTTTTGGTAAAGCATTCTCTGCAAAATCAGGAATTGCGGTTCCTTCTACGCGAAAAACAGTAACATCAGTCATACCTAAAAAGCCTAATACAGCACGTAAATACGGTTCAGAAAAATCATAACTTTTATACGGTCCTTCAGAAAATATAGCGCCTGAGGCAATCGATAAAAACACTTTCTTATTAGTTAACAATCCTTTTGGTCCATTCTCACTATAACTAAAAGTCTTACCTGCTCTCGCAACCTGATCGATCCAGCCTTTTAATACTGCCGGAATTCCAAAATTATAAAGCGGCACCCCAATCACAATAATATCAGCTTCTATAACATCTTTTGTAGCCGCATCAGAATATTTCAGAGTCTCTTTTTGCGCCTCAGTCTGTTGTTCTGCAGGAGTATAAAAGGCACTAATATCCAATTCGCTTAAATAAGGTAATGGAGTTTTAGAAAGATCAAGCGTTTGTATTTGCGTTTCATTATATTCTGTTTTCAGTTTTTCCAGAATAGCATTCGATAATTTGTTACTAAATGAAGCATCACCTTTGATGCTTGTGACTATATTCAGAATCTTTTTACTCATTTTTATAATTATTTTGTTTACGATACAAACTTATCTACATTTGCTATCTCTTTTATAGTACTATCCTCAAGGATAGCGCTATCCTTGAGGATAGTAACGTGATACATATGAAAACAAAGTGTGAATTAACAAAAGAGATGGGTTGTAATCAAACAGAAGAATGCCTCGCAGTATTACTACCTGTAAGGGATGCCCTGGAAATTTTAAGCGGTAGATGGAAGCTGCCAATTTTGATTGCATTATCAAACAGACCAAAACGATTTAAGGAGATTTCTAAAGATATCAACGGAATCACAGACAAAATGCTATCGAAAGAACTTAAAGATCTGGAGATAAATAAACTGGTTACCAGAACTGTTTATGATACTTTTCCGCCAACTGTAGAATATGCAAGAACAGAGCACAGCCACACTTTATATAATGTTATTGGAGCATTAAAGGATTGGGGAACTTTGCACAGAAAAGAAATCATTGGACATTAGATAATTAACAAAATCCAAACCCGACAGGTTTTAAAAACCTGTCGGGTTTAATTTTTTAATAAAATAAGAATCAAAAGTGTAACAAAATTAAAAAATACATCTCTATAGTAAAAAAGTCATTCTAAAATCAACCTGATATTTTTATTATGAGAACCTTAAAACTAGTTACTTTTCTTATTCTCAATTTCTTTTCATTTTCGGAAATAAATGCTCAAACTACTCCAAATGACAGCATAAAACTTGATTATGCTAAGATTTATGCTCTTGCATTAGACGGAAATCCAAAACAGGCTTTACCTCTATTAGAAATTGATCCCACTAAAAAAATAGCTCAAAAGGACTTAAAATTCAAAACCAATTTTGAAAACCGATTTAAGTTTAAAGAAGACAAAAGTGATTTTCTGGAAACCCGAAAATCAAAAATAGACGAGCTGCTAAAAATATATAGAGATTACTGGCGATTTTCCTTCTTAAACAAAGAAAAGAAAACGGATACTCTGATTATGAAAAATGTTTCTAATTTTCTTAAAACTAATCTTCCGGCTGCAAAAAACTTAATTCTTAATGAAGACAGCATCGATGTTTATCAAAAAAAATACATCGCTGATTTGGGCTATCATACAACCGGATTTGGAAAAACGGGTGGTTTATATGATTTATTAGTTTGGAAAACAGAAAAAGATACTGTCTATAAACTCAATTATGAAGGAAAGGAAACCGCAGTCAAAGTTTATTTCATGGATGATTTTATAACCTTGGGCTGGAGCGAATATGCTACTTTAGGACGATATCATCCTGCTGGCTGGGCACATACCGATGCTTTATTTTGTGTGAAAAAATCATACGATTTAAAATCAGAAAACTTTAGAGTGAGTTACCTTGGTCATGAAGGCAGGCATTTTGCCGATTATAAGTTATTTCCAAAATTAAAAGGCGTTGGTTCTGCCGATTTAGAATACAGGGGAAAATTGACTGAGATATCGCTTTATTCTAAAGACGGACTCTATAAAAGATTAGAGTTTTTTATTAATAATGGTAATTACGATAGTGATAACGGCCATTCGATTGCAGCTTATTGTGTAGTTAGGGATTTATCCAGACTATTATTCAATAGCGATTACGAAAGAAACTTAGACAAATGGAAAACAATTCCGGCCAATAAAATAAATGAAGCTGCTGCCGAAATTCTCAATGAAAATACAAAAGCATTAGAGAAAATTCCTAATGTAGAAAAGTTTATCAAACAATAATTCTGTTGATTTATTTAAGAAATAAAGGAAGTTTAGAAGTAAATATTCTTTCATAAATTTGTCTTAATTAGAAAAAAATAGTTTTTTATTTACAAAAAACCATTTTTTTATAGTAAATTAGACCTCCTTAATATTCTAACTACGTTTTTTGTTAGAATTTGTGTATGAATTCATTTTAAATAAAACAAAAATGAATGTAGAATATAATAAAGCTTTGATTTTTAGAGAATAATAAAATATAACTTAATATTTATTTAAACACATAGAAGCATTGATTTTGTACACTAAAATATTGGCATTTCACTTATTAAAACCTGCATAATACTCCATGAGAGAAATGCTGTTCTCTTTTTAAGCCTTTTTGCCCCTTTTACTCTCTATGTTTCTATGTGTTAAATAAATATAATCCCTAAAATAAAACTTTATTGACTAGTCTCCAGCTTTAGCTAAAGGCAATTCAAAACTAAATCTTTGTGGCTCTGCTCCCTATAACCATCGGAATTATGAGATTAATTTTATTTGAAATCTTATTATTGAAGGGATTATTTTCTAAAGTCAAATAAAATTTGGAGATAAATACTACAGCAGTTTTTCCACCTAATATATCTAAAAAAATAGATACAAAAAAACAGATCTGAATGTGCAACTTCACATATTTTCAGTAGTTTTACGACCTGATTGCCCCAAACAAAATCAGTAAATAATGGCCTACAATAATAAAGAATTAATGCGCTTTTTAGACGCACAAAATAAATTGTACCTATCGGCACTTTCCGAAATTAAAAAAGGAAAAAAAGAATCTCCCTGGATGTGGTTTATTTTTCCTCAGATAAAAGGTCTTGGCTCCTGCGATACTTCTAAATTCTACGAAATTAAAAATGCCGACGAGGCAATTGCTTTTCTAGAACATCCAATTCTTGGAAAACATCTTCTCGAAATTACCGCTGAATTAATCAAAACAGACGAAAAAACGGCCACAGATATATTCGGGAATCCTGATGATGAAAAATTGCAATCTTGTATGACTTTATTCGCAAGCATCCAAAATACTGAACCTGTGTTTAATGAAGTATTAGATAAATATTTCGACGGATCTTCTGATTTTCACACACTACAATTACTGTATAGTAATTTTTAAACCATATAAGTGATATAAATAATTTAAGTTAATTATGCGTAAAGCTATAATATGAACTTATATCACTTATATGGTTTAAAAACTTCAAACTATTTTATAAACTGAATAATAAATCCTCCTTTTGGGGCTAAATTATATTGCAATTTAGAAGTTATAGGATAATTTGAAATCTTAAATTCCATTAACGGATCTGCGCCTTCAGATATAACCCTGAATTTTGAAAAGCCCTTACCGTATTTAGCCAAATCAATTGAAACTGGCAATCCTGTATTAGTCCCGTTTATCCCAATAATATAAGATAGTTGATCTTTCTGGCGAGATAAAACAATTGTTTTTCCTGGTTCTGCAATTAAGGCTTCGGTTTTATCCCAAGTAGCCGGCATTTCTTTTAATAAATCCTTAAGTTCATTCGGAAGTGAATTAAAAACTTCTTCTGAATCTGCAAAATGAATAATTCCCGATGTATAAATCATGGCCATTGCCAATTCATGCACTGCTGTATTTAAACGCGTATATTTTCTAAATGTCAGAGCAAACGGAGTATAATCTGCAGGTCCTGCAACGTTTCTTGTAAAGGGTAATACCGTATTTTGCTGTGCCGCCATTTCAGGAAATCTTGGTTCGTAAAAATAACTTTCAGTTCCTAAAATAGCTTCTGCCGTTACAAAGTTGGGCCATGTTCTATGCCAGCCTCTTGGTACTGTTGTACCGTGCAAGTTTACAAGCAAATGTTCTTTCGCAGCATCTTCAAAAACCGATTGAAGCGTACTCATTACTTCTTGTCTGTCTGAACACCAAAAATCTATTTTAACGCCTTTTACTCCCATATCAGCCAGCTCCTTAAATCTTTTTTTCCTTTTTTCCGGATTAAAATATTCTGCCGAATATCCCCAAACTAATGGCTGAACTCCTTTAGACAAAGCATCATCAATAATTTTTCCTTCTTTATTGGCTTTTTCCCAACCCGCATCAAAAAGCGTATATCTAAAACCAAATGAAGCCGAAACATCCGTGAATTTTTTATACATTTCTGGTGTAAAATCATCAGGATGCGACCACCACGACCAAGCTGCTTTTCCAGGCACAATCCATGAAGTATCTTCAATTTTAGATGCCGGAGCCAAATCCGTAATCAAAGTTGATAATAATATATCTCCCGCTTTATCGCCAATCAAAATAACTCTCCAAGGCATTGTCCATGGTAAATTTGATTCAGGATAAGCGTTTGTGTCCGGTAAAGGCAAAGTGAATTTTTCGTCTTTTTCAGCAAATGCTATTTTGTAAATTCCGTCATTAGAATCCGGTTGCAAGTGACAGCCCGGAAATACACCTTCTGCTCCTGATTCTGCAATCAAAACCCAATTTTTAGTATCATTTACATTAAAAAGCGCAGGCATACACCAGCCAACCGAAACATTTCGTGCGCCGCTTATTGGATCTCCGGATTTTACATTCACATAAAAATCCTCATAACCCGGAGTATAATCTCCAGCATTATTATAGGGCTGAAGCCAGCCTTTTGCATTTTGATCAATATGAAATCCAGTAATTTCATTTTTAACAACTCTGGTTTTCTCTTCCTTCTCAGCAAACTTATATCTAAAAGCAACACCTTCTTCCCCAGCAATTAAATCGATTGTGATTAAAGCACCCTGCTTGTTCTTAAATGTTATGCTTTTACTTTTAAAAACATGATCAGCCACTTTATTATTGGCGACTTTAAGCTCGTATTTTTCACGCTTTTCTTCGATAGGTGAAACTTTTACAACTGACAAACCAAATGTAAAATCATTATTTTCAAGATTCAAACCCAGCGGAGAATCTAGAATTATTGTTTTATCTCTGCGAGTAACTTTATACGACAACTTTCCATCTTCGGTTAAAGACAAAGTAATTTTATTTAGATTATCCTTAGACTTCAGGTAAAGGTCTTTGTTTTGTGCTTTACCGCTTGTCAATACAAAAAATACTGCGGGTATTAGTAAGCTCAAAGTTCGATGAATAAACATTTTTCTCATTATATAATTTTTAAAAGTGATAGTTCAATTTTATTATTTTAAAACATAGATTTTCGCAAAGATTGTAAAGTTTTTTTGCCACGAATTACACAAATTTTCACTAATTATAATTCGTGCTAATTCGTGGAATTCGCGGCAAAAAAAAATCTTTTTAATCCCCATAATCTGTGGCATATATTTTTAATTTTCAAGAGTTATAACATCAAAAGCATAAGTAATAGTTTCATTATAAACCTGCCCCGCTTTGAATATTGTATTTGGAAAATGTGCATGATTAGGACTATCCGGATAATACTGGCATTCTAAACAAAGTCCGTCAAAAGGTTCATAAAATTTAGAATGTTCCCCAATTACAGCGCTGTTTAAATAATCTCCCGTGTACAATTGTACGCCCGGATAAGAAGTAAAAACACGCATTATTCTTCCTGAGATTTCTTCGAATAATTCACAAACCGAATTTTCATCGACATTATTTCTATTAAAAATATAATAAGTATTCAGTCCGCCATCTTTCATAACATCTCCTAATTTGTAATGGTAGAAAGAACTATTTTCTGCAAGTAAAATTCTTCCTGTCGGAATATAATCTTCTGTACTTTCTACTATTTTGTCCGCCTGAATGTTGAGATAATGATTTTGTGTTTTTTCGGTACAAGCCGATAAATTAAAATAAGAATGATTTGTAAAGTTTATTGGAGTTGGTCCATCGGCTACAGCCAAAAATTCAATTTTCAGTTCGTTTCTATCCGTCCATTTATAAATGACTTTAGTTTTTAAATTTCCGGGGAAACCACCGTCTCCGCTTTCATTTTCCAAAGTAAAAATTACAGCATCATCTTTTATACTAAAATCAAAAACTTTGCTATTAAATCCGGCTGAACCACTATGATTGTTGTTTTTGCCATCATTTTTATCTAAATAATACGTTTTATCTTCAATAGAAAACTCGGCATTATTGATTCGGTTGGCAAAACGACCAACAGTTGCGCCTATATAAGATCTATCTTTTACGTAACCCTCTAAAGTTGGGAATCCTAAAACTACATTTTCCTTATTTCCATTTTTACCCGGAACTACTATGGATTTTACTATGGCTCCATAATTAAGCAGTTCTACATAATTTCCGTGAACGTTTGCAAGCGTAAATTTAAAGATTTCTTTTTCAGCATGCCAGCCAAAAGGCTCATATGCGATCGTATTTAAAGGATTCATATTGTTTTAGAAAAGGATTGAAAACATTAATGTAATAATGGTGTTTCAAATGTACTTTTGATTATTCGTCTCAAAATGGACATTTTTTTTAAAAGCATGGATTAAATTACGATATTTGAAAAAGACAATTTGGAAAATGAAAAATTCATCTCAAAAAGAAAAAACAAAAGTTAAAGAAGGTTTCTTAGGACAGCGAATGATTGTGATTCCTAAAAACATTCTTTCAAACATCAAAAAGAATCCTCTTATTGCGAGTTTGTATTTTACAGATATTGGCGTTTTTCCTAATGCGAGCCATCATTCCATGAAACGTAAACACGGAAGTAAACAATACATTCTGATTTATTGTTATAAAGGTGAAGGCATTATTAGCAAAGAAAACAAAACCATAACACTCAAAGCGAATACCTTTTATATTATTCCGCCAGAAGTTGCACATGATTATTATGCTTTAAAACAAAACCCGTGGAGTATTTTCTGGATTCATTTTACCGGACCGCAGGCTCCTCATTTTTACGACAAATTCATAACTGAATTTCCTGATACTGCGCCCCAATTATCACTTGAAGAAAGACGTATTGAACTTTTCGAAAACATACTCGATGTTATGGAAGACGGTTACAGCGCCAGCAATCTTGAATTTGCCAATCTTTCATTATGGCAATTGCTGAATGCTTTTTTATATGAGAAATTTTTCATTCAAAAGAACCGAAAATTTTCAGAGGATAATACTATTGAATCAGCAATTGACTACATGAAAAAACATCTGGACCTTTCGTTAAAAATTAATGATGTGGCTGCTTATTTTAATTATTCATCATCACATTTTTTCACCTTATTTAAAAAGCAGACCGGCTATTCTCCCATACATTATTTCAACTATTTAAAAATGCAGAAAGCCTGCCAGTATCTCAGTTTTACTACTATGAGTATAAAAGAAATCAGCTTTAATCTCGGCTTCAATGACCCGTTGTATTTCTCTCGTTTGTTTAAAAAAATAATGAGTACTTCGCCTATACAATACCGAACGGAATACAAACAGTAACACAATGGTTTTCGCATTTTAACACACTGCATCAAAAAATCAGATTATAATCCATCTATTCAAAAAAAATATCCATAAATCAAAGGTTCCTATTCCGCTAATTTTACAAAAGCTATTAAAACCTTTTTATGAAAAACTATAATTATACCTTTTTACTATCGATTAGCCTTGTTGCAGCATTGGGTGGTTTACTCTTTGGCTACGACTGGGTTGTAATAGGTGGTGCAAAACCATTTTACGAAATTTATTTTGGCATTTCAGATTCTCCGGCTCTTCAGGGCTGGGCAATGAGCAGCGCCCTTATTGGCTGTGTCGCAGGTGCCGCTGTGGCAGGAAAACTCGCAGATACGTACGGAAGACGTCCTATGTTAATCGTTGCGGCAGTATTATTCTCCTTATGTGCACTTGGTACAGGAGCTTCAGAAACTTTTACAATATTTATTATCTGGCGAATTATTGGAGGTATCGGAATTGGGATTGCTTCTACAATTTCACCTTTATATATTGCAGAAATTGCGCCTCAGGAAACCCGCGGACTTTTTGTATCAATAAACCAGCTTACTGTAGTTATAGGAATTCTGGCAGCACAAATTACCAATATGTTAATTACAGAAGTTATTCCTGCAGGTTATACACATGCCCAAATTCTGGCTTCATGGAATGGACAAACGGGCTGGAGATGGATGTTTTGGGCAGGTTTTTTTCCGGCAGTTTTATTCTTTCTTTTAATGTTTTTAATTCCCGAAAGTCCTAGATATCTGGCTAAAAAAGGAAATCATGCGACTGCTGAAGATACGCTTACTAAAATTGGAGGATTATCATATGCTAAAGATGCTATCTCAAAAATAAAAGAAACTTTTACAGACGAAACGGAGAAAACAGATTTCAAAATGTTATTGGACAAAAAGGCTTTACCTATATTAATAATTGGTATTGTTTTGGCGGCTTTCCAGCAATGGTGCGGTATTAATATTATCTTTAATTATGCTCAGGAAATCTTTGTTTCGGCGGGTTACAGCATCAACGATTTGTTTATGAATATCGTGATTACCGGAAGTATCAATTTGGTTTTTACTTTGGTTGCTATGGGAACTGTAGACAAATTGGGACGTAAAAAATTAATGCTTTTTGGCTCTGCTGCATTGGCGATAATTTATGCGTTACTTGGCTATTTTTATTATACAAATGTTACGGGTCTACCTTCATTATTGCTGGTATTATTAGCTATTGCAATCTACGCAATGTCACTCGCTCCTATTACCTGGGTAATTTTATCTGAAATTTTCCCTAACCGAATCAGAGGCATTGCTATGTCTATAGCCACATTTGCACTTTGGATTGCTTCTGCTCTATTGGTACAAACATTTCCAATTTTTAACGAACATCTGGGCACATCAGGAACTTTCTGGGTGTACGGTATTATCTGTGCCTTGGGATATGTGTTTGTTTTCAGAAAACTTCCTGAAACTAAAAACAAAAGTCTTGAAGAGATTGAGGAACTAATGGTTTCTGATCGTCAATCGAAGAATATTCAGTAATCTAAATTTCATTACATCATGCAAAAAGTAAATGTTTGGAAGGAAAAAATAATCCTGCCAACTTATGAGGTGGGCAAACCTGAAAAAAATCCTGTATTTATTGAGAAAAGAGTGTATCAGGGAAGTAACGGATCTGTATACCCGTATCCGGTTATTGAAAAAATAGCAGATGAAAAAACCAACAAAGAATATCAGGCTGTTTATCTTGAAAATGAATTTATTAAAATAATGATTTTGCCTGAGCTTGGCGGACGAGTTCATATGGCGTATGATAAAACTAAAAATCGTCATTTTGTTTATTACAATCAGGTTGTAAAACCTGCATTAGTTGGACTTACAGGTCCGTGGATTTCGGGCGGAATCGAGTTTAACTGGCCGCAGCATCACAGACCAACGACTTTTGATCCGGTTGATTTTACGATTGAAGAACACGAAGACGGAAGCGCAACAGTTTGGTGCAGTGAAGTAGAACGTATGTTTAGAACTAAAGGTATGGCCGGTTTCCGATTATATCCTGATAAAGCCTATCTGGAAATCAAAGCGCAGTTGTACAACCGTACATCGTTTCCGCAGACATTTTTATGGTGGGCAAATCCGGCAGTTAAGGTAAATGATGATTATCAATCGGTTTTTCCGCCAGATGTAAATGCTGTTTTTGATCATGGCAAACGTGACGTTTCTTCTTTCCCTATTGCAAAAGGAACGTATTATAAAGTCGATTATTCGCCGGGAACTGATATTTCTCGCTACAAAAACATTCCGGTTCCAACATCTTATATGGCGATTGCATCTAAATATAATTTTGTGGGCGGATACGAAAATGATTCAAAAGGCGGATTACTTCACGTAGCCAATCATCATGTTTCTCCGGGTAAAAAACAATGGACTTGGGGTCACGGCGATTTCGGTCATGCGTGGGATCGTAACCTTACCGATGAGGATGGCCCGTATATCGAATTAATGTGCGGTGTTTATACCGATAATCAACCCGATTTTACGTGGATTATGCCGGGAGAACAAAAGGATTTTACGCAGTATTTTATGCCGTATCGTGATTTGGGTATTGTAAAAAATGCAACCAAAAATGCTATGGTTAATTTAGAAAGCATTGATGATAAATTAGTAATTAAAGCATATACAACGGGAGTTTATCCTAAAACTACTGTTACTTTAAAAAATAATGATGTTGTTATATTCCAAAAACAATATGATGCATCGCCATACAATTCGTTTGAAGAAACAATTGATTTTAATTTTGGTTTAGAAGGATTATCAATTACTGTAACCGATGCTGATAATAAAGTTTTGGTAGATTGGATTTACGAAGGTCAAAACGAAGACGAAATTCCTGAAGCTGCAAAACCTGCTCTTGCTCCGGAAGATATTGTAAACAACGAACAATTGTTTCTAACGGCTCAGCATTTAGAACAATACAGACATGCTACTTACAGCCCGATTCCGTATTATGAAGAAGCTATAAAACGTGATTCTGGAGATATTCGTTCTAACAATGCAATGGGATTGTGGTTAATGCGCAGAGCAAAATTTGAAAAAGCTGAACCTTATTTTAGAGCCGCTATAAAAACACTGACACAGCGAAATCCAAATCCGTATGAAGGTGAAGCTTATTTTAATTTAGGTTTATGTCTTAAATATCAAAATAAAAACGAAGATGCTTACAGTGCGTTTTACAAATCAACATGGAATGCTGCCTGGCAAAATCAGGGTTATTTTTATATCGCACAGCTAGATGCAATAAAAGGCGATTATGATTTGGCATTAACGCATATTAAAAAAGCCATTTCTAAAAATACTGAGGATCATAAAGCACTACATTTACAAGTGGCGCTTTTGAGAAAATTAAATCAAAAAGAAAAAGCCCTTGCACTTACAAGCAGTTATTTACAAGACGACTGTTTTAATTTTGGATTACTTTACGAAAAATATCTTTTAAGTAATGATAAAAAAGACCTCAGCTATTTTAATTCGCTTATCCGAAATAACATTCATACGTATATCGAATATGCTTTAGATTATAACGCCGCAGGTTTTTATGAAGAAGCTGCCGGATTATTAAATGAAGGTTTGAAAGATGAAAATACATACCCAATGGCATGGTATTTTGCAGGTTCATTTTATGAAAAATTAAATGATTTCGGTCAAGCCGAAAAATGTTTCAAAATGGCTTCTGAGGCAAAACCGGATTATTGTTTCCCAAATCAGGTTGAAGCTGCATTGGTACTTCAAAATGTGATTCAGAAACAAACCAAAGATGCTAAGGCGTTGTATTATTTAGGTAACTTTTGGTACGCTGCAAAGTTTTATGATGATGCTATTTCCTGCTGGGAACAATCTGTTGCTATAGACAATAGTTTCCCTACGGTGCACCGTAATTTATCATTGGCGTATTACAACAAATTAGGTGATGAACAAAAAGCACTTTCGAGTTTAGAAAAAGCTTTTTCATTGGATTTAGAAGATTCAAGAATTTTAATGGAATTAGACCAATTGTACAAACGTTTAAACAGAGATTTGGTTTTCAGACTTGCTTTCTTAGAAAAACATTTAGAATTGGTAATTCAGCGTGATGATGTTTATTTGGAAAGAGCTGCTATTTATAATCTTTTAGGAAAACATGACAAGGCACTTACTTTATTACAAAACAGAATTTTCCATCCGTGGGAAGGCGGCGAAGGAAAAGTAAGCGGACAATATCTTATTTCTTTAACTGAAATTGCGAAACAGCAAATCTCACAAGGAAATTACGATCAAGCCATAGAACTTTTAGAACAGGCTCAAATTTATCCTGATAATTTAGGTGAAGGAAAACTGCCGGGCGCACAGGAAAATGATATTCATTATTGGCTTGGCGTTGCTTATGAAAAGAGAAATGATCTGAAAGAAGCAAATAATTGGTGGCAAAAAGCAACGCAAGGATTAGACGAACCAACAGCTGCTATTTTTTATAACGATCAGCAGCCGGACAAAATTTTCTATCAAGGTTTAGCTTTCCTAAAATTAAATAATACGGCCGAGGCTGGTAAACGTTTTGAAAACTTAGTCGCTTATGCTCAAAAACATGTAAACGATTCTATTACAATTGATTATTTTGCAGTTTCGCTGCCTGATCTTATGATTTGGGAAGATGATTTAGATAAACGAAACAAAATTCACTGTCTATATATGCAGGGATTAGGACTTCTTGGTCTTGATAAAAAAGCAGAAGCGGAACAAACTTTCGAAACAGTTCTTGCAGAAGAAAAAAGCCATTCAGGCGTTACGATACATTTATCTTTATTGAAAAATGAGGAATCAGTTTTTGTTTAAGTTGGTATTGGTAATTTAAATAGTAGACCCGACAGGTTTTAAAAACCTGTCGGGTCTTTTTTGTTGTAATAGTTTTTTTGAATAGACTCCTGCTTTAGCTGGAGGTCATTTTATTGACAATAAATATGGCTTTAGCCAAATTTGTTGGGTATTTTGGCTAAAGCCCTAATCTATATCTGTATTTATTCCTCCAGCTAAAGCTGGAGACAATTCAAACCTTTTCTTGTCATTAATTCTAAACCTGACAGTTTTTTAAAACCTGTCTGGTCTAAATAAATTCTATAAATTACAATTTAGAAGAAGTGATTTCTTTCAACACTCCATTTACTTTCACTTTTACTTTGATTGGTACAGGAGATAATATTTCATATTTGGTGATTTTTCCTTTTTCCCATTTCATGTTTATGGTAAAGTTTCCTTCGGCTTTAAGCCCTTTTACTTCGCCTTCGTTTAACCAAATATCTGGCATTGCAGGTAGTAATTCAATAAATCCGGCGTGGCTTTGAATCAGCATTTCGCCAATTCCGGCAGCTGCCCCAAAATTCCCGTCAATTTGAAATGGCGGTCCTGCCGAAAGTAAATTTGGATAAACTCCTCCTCCTGCTCCATAATTAATATTGGTTGCCAATGTTGGTCTTAATATTGTTTTTAATAATCTGTAAGCTTTGTTTCCTTCTTTCAAACGAGACCAAAACAACATTTTATAAGCTATAGACCAACTTGGTCCGTCGTCTCCCCTTACTTCAAGCGTTTTTTTGATTGCGTCTGCAAGTTCAGGTTTGTTTTCAGGAGTAATCAAAGATGCCGGATACAAGCCGTATAAATGAGAAATGTGACGGTGTTGAGGATCTTCTTCTTTATAAGGTTTCAGCCATTCCATAATTCTTCCGTCAGGACCAACAACTCCTGGTGGCGGTAACAACTTTAATTGTTTTTCGAGTTCAATACTCAAATCATTATCTAATCCTAGTTTTTTAGACGCTATTATAACATTGTTGAATAATTCGCGGATAATCTGATTGTCAATTGTAGGCCCCATGCAAACGTGTGATGCATCGCCATTTGGTAGTAAAAATGAATTTTCCGGCGATACCGATGGCGAAGTTACTAACCAGCCCGTTTCCGAGTCTTTTACCAGCATGCTTTTATAAAATTGTGCTGCACCTTTTAAAACCGGATAAATTTCAGCCAAATATACCTGATCGTTTGTATACAAATAATGGCTCCATAAATTATTACACAACCATCCCGATCCGGATTTTGTGATTCCCCATGAAGCACTTTCACCAGGTTCTGTAAATCCCCAAACATTGGTAATTACGTGCGCTACCCAGCCATCTGCATTATAATAGGCTTTGGCTGTTTTTTCTCCATTAGCCACTATACCTTTAGTTAAATCTTTTAATGGAAGATTTAATTCTGATAAGTTAGCTGTTTCCAATGCCCAATGATTCATCTGCACATTTACATCCAAATGATAATCTGCATTCCAGGGTGTTTGTACCTGACTTGCCCATAATCCTTGTAAATTTGGCGGAAGCAATCCTACTCTTGTACTGCTGATACTCAAATAACGACCATATTGGTAAAACAAAACCGGAAGTCCTGTATCTGCATCTGGTTCTTTAATAAAAGCATCTAAACGCTCATTTGTAGGCAATGATTTTTTTGCAGCTTTTCCAAAATTTAAAGCTACACGATTGAATAACTTTTGATAGTTTTCGATATGTTTTTTCTTCTGATCCTGATATTTTTTCTGCATTGCCACATCTAAAATTCTATCTACTGAAGTTTCGAAATTTTTATCTTTATAGTCTGTTCCTGCCGATATAAACAATACGACTTCGGTTGCATTTTTTATTTCAATTGCATTATTGGTATACAATACATTTCCATCTGCAATTTGAGCTTTTACTTTAGCTTCATATTTCATTCCCTTTCCGTCAGTTCCGTTGTTTAGCTGACCTGTCATAACAAGAGAATTATCACTGCCGTTTACGGTTTTAAAACGTTCTGGTCTATCCAGTTGAATAGTAAAATTCAGTTTTCCTTTTTTACTCGAAGTAAGTCTGATAAAAGCGGCATCATCACCAAAACCGGCAAAATATTCCCGTTTATAAATTACTCCGTCAATTGTAAATTGAGTCGCTGCAACTGCAGTTTGTATGTCTAGATTTCTGGTATAATTTGTGGCTTTTGATTGGGTTTTATAATCAAATTTCAGTGTCATATCTCCCAAAACCTGATACGCACCAAATGGAACATCAGCTCCGTTTCCGCTTCCTGAACCTGCCCCTTTACAGATAAAATGCTCATCGATTAATTTTTGGGCTTCTTTATTTTTATTCGCTAATAACAATTCTCTAATCTGTGGTAAAAAAGAATACGCTTTATAATTGTTCGCATCTTGCGGAGATCCGCTCCATAAGGTAATCTCATTCAAAACCAGTTTTTCGGTTGTAACTCCGCCATCCGGCATAATTCCTAAACGTCCGTTTCCTAACGGAAGCGTTTCTTCCCATTGAGATGCCGGTTTGGTATACCACAATTCTAATAGATTGTTTTGTGAATAGCCTAACAAAGGCATTAGTATAAAAAGCAGTGCTTTAAATTTCTTAATATTCATAATGTGTGTTTATTTTATTTTGGTACGTTTAGATTAAACCTGACAGGTTTTTAAAACCTGTCAGGTTTGCTATGTGAATTTAAAAAAGTGAAACGCCTAATTTTCAGTTCTAAAATTCTATGTTTCTATGTGTTAATATTAATTGTTAAAATAAGAATGCCATTTTGGAATAAGTTTTTTAACAGAAAACTCACTTAGTACTGTTACTACCTATACCCAAAATGGCATTACAAATCAAAAACTGTGATCCTAACCAAAATCACATGACCAAACGATAAAAACTATATTAAAACTTTTCTAAAAAACATTAATAACCAGGATTTTGATTTTCCGGTCCAATCTCATCATTTAGCTTAATCTCTCCGATAGGAATAGGATAAAGGTTATGAAATGCAGCAATTGTACCGTTTTGTTTTGCCCATTTGTTGCGGGCCTTTACTAATTCTACCAATTTTCCTGTACGATTAAGATCCATTCTTCTCCAGCCTTCAAAAGCTAATTCACGCATGCGTTCATCAAGAATTTGTTCTCTAAACTGAGATTGAGAAAGTCCGCTCCACTTCATTGCTGCCGGTAATGTTCCTCCAAAAGCTCTTGTACGAACTTGATTAACATATCCTTCAGCTTCTGTTGTGTTTCCTAATTCATTTAAACATTCTGCGTAGTTAAGTAACACATCTGAATAACGAATGTATGGTTTGTTTTTTCCTGAATTCCAGAACGATTGCTTTCCCTGTACACGTATATCTTCATATTTTTTAATGTGTGGATCCAACTCATCACCACCAAAACCAGCAGGAAGTGTTGGTTTAACTCCCTTATAAGTAAAATCATAACGAATACTCGCATCTTTACGCACATCGCCTGGTTCCCATATTCCGCCATCCGTTTTATCTTTATAACAATATTGAGTAGGAAGTATTAGATCATAACCGCCAAAATAAGCATATTGGTCTATATTTGCCAAAACTCTTGAACCTGTTTGCCATTGGATCTGGTTATTATCAGGCCAGTTATTATTATACTGCCATTCATATAAAGATTCTGAAGAATTAGCGTGATCCGGACTAAAAACATCTGCATAATTAGGCAGTAAACTGTACTTCCCAGATTTAATAACTTCTTCAAACCATTGCTTTCCTTTAGCATAATCACGGTATCCTGACGCTTGAGGAGCATATAGATATACTTTTCCTAAAAGTGCCTGAGCCACACCTTTTGCAGGAAATGCAGGATTGCTTTGTGTTACAGGAAGTTTTTGAACTGCTCTTTCTAAATCGGCAACGATATAAGAATAAACCAAAGCAAGAGGCTGACGTTTTAAACCAAATTCTGCCGTTTTTGCTTTATCATTAATCGGTATTTCTCCCCAATATTGTGTAAGCTCGAACATTAATGTTGCTCTTAAAAAACTAGCTTCACCCAGTAAAAGATCACGTTTTGCACTATCATCTTCGGTATTGATCCCTAATGCTCTAATAGATTGTGCAGCTACTTCAATTACTGGCCATCTATCATTCCACAATTGCCCAATTGCCTGATTCTCCTGACTTAGAAAACCATTGTACAAATCAAGTCCTGCTTGGTTTGCATCTCCGGTTACCTGCAAAGCCCCTTGTTGTGCTTCGTCTGTACCAAGAGAAGTATAAAGTCCTGCACGGTCTTTTTGCATATTCCTCCAATTCGTTATAGCTCCCAAGAGAACAGGCTCTATTTTACCTAAACTGCCATACGCCTGAGCAGCAGTAAGTGAACTTTTTGGCTCTTCTTCCAAAAAATCTGAAGAACAGGAAGCTGATAATATTACTAGGGCCATAAAGGCTATAATTTTTGCTTTCATAAAATATTTTTTTAAATTAATTTGATTAAAGAGATACATTTAATCCCATAACTAGCATTCTGGATATAGGATAAGAATCTCCTCCCTCAGGATCATACCCTTTATATTTAGTTACAATAAATAGATTAGATCCAGTTACATAAAACCTTACATTTTTAAGAAAAACACTTTGTGCAACCTTGTCTTGTAATGTATAAGATAATGTAAGTGCATTTAATCTTAAGAATGAAGCATCTTGTATTGCCTTATCTGTCTCACCCAAAGTATATCTTCCTCCTCCATAATAGGCTCTTGGAATATCTGTATTGGTATTGGTAGGAGTCCAACGATCCAAAAGATCTGTATGTGCTGCACTCATTCCTCCTGAGTTCATATAGCTTTCGTAAGTAGAACTTGGTCTCTTACCTCCTATTGAATATGAAAACACTGCATTTAATGCAAAACCTTTGTAATTAAGATCTGTAGAAAAACCTCCATAATAATCAGGATTCAAATCGCCAACTACATACCTGTCTTTATCGTTTATTACACCATCGCCATTGCGGTCTTTTATTTTAATATCTCCAGCTTGAACAGTTCTACTTCCGTAATTTACTTTAGTAAGGTCTTCTCCCGTCTGTGCTATACCATCATATTCAAACACATAAACTGTGTTTACTGATTGACCTAAGAAAAAGTTCCCGGTACGTTGGATTTCATTGTTGCTATAACCACCCAACTTGTATATCTCTGTAGCATCTCCATAAAGTTTAGTAACCTTATTTTTTGCCGATGAAATGTTGGCAGAAACATTCCATTTAAAATCTTTGTTTTTAATAATATCACCGCTAAGTTCTAGTTCTATACCCTTATTAGTTGTAGAACCAATATTATCCAGCTTATATTTATATCCTGATGAAACCGGCATATTGCGCAACATCAAAAGATCGTCATTATTTATATGAAAATAATTAGCACTTGCAGTCAGTCTGTTTTTAAAGAAACCAGCATCTAATCCAACATTAAATTGCTTTTGTTTTTCCCATCTTAAATCAAAATTATCAATATAATTATCAGACACGTAAGTCCCGGAATTATTACTAACTTGTGCGTTATATAAGGCAAAATATCTATAAGCATCTACATTTTGATTCCCCACCATACCATAACCTACACGGAATTTAAGCTGATTTAATTTTTCAAATCCTGAAAGGAAATTTTCTTTAGCAACATCCCAACTTCCCGCTATTGAAGGAAAGGTTCCCCATTTGTTATTAGGACCAAATTTAGAAGAACCATCTCTTCTTACTGTACCTGTAATATTGTATTTACCATCATAAGTATAGTTGGCTCTTGCAAAATACGATTGGTTTGAATAATCTGTAAAATTCGAGCTTAACTGCGCATTATCTTTTTGATATGCACCTGATAATGCCATGTATGTCAAATCATCACTAACAAATCCGCGAGCTCTAACCTCTGTACTATTACCTGAATTACTCATCACAGAAAATCCTCCCATAACACTTACATCATGTTTTGCTGCAAAAACTTTACTGTAACTTACGGTATTATCCCACTGATAATTGAATTGTGAATATCTATAGTGATGAGCTTCACCATTCATAGAATTTCTAAGTGACTGTCCTGTGTAACTTGGTATATAATCAAAATTTGCCTGATCTGCAATATCTACAGACAAAGTAGTTCTGATATCAAGTCCTTTTAATGGTTTTGCACTTAAAAAATTACTACTTGTAAGTCTGTTACGTGTACTTGAATTTATGATATCAAGACTTTTTATCGGATTATAAAGATTCTGGTCAAACACTTCACCATATCTAAGATAAGTAGACTTAGCGTCTATAGGTAATAGTGGATTTGCTCCCAATGCGACACCAAAGGCAGTCTCCTCCTGATAATCAGTCTTACTTCTTGAAAAAGTAGTATTGGTACCAAACTGCAACCATGATTTTAAGTCCTGCGTAAGGTTAATTTTTCCATTATATCTTTTAAAATCAGAGTTTTTAAGAAGTCCCTCTTGGTTAACATAATTAAAACTTACAAAATAAGTCCCCTTTTCTCCTCCTCCACTAAAACTTAAATTATGATTCGTTTGAAAACCTGAACGCGTTACCTGATCTAACCAATCATAACTTTTACCCGTTCTGTAAGATTCTAATTCATAAGGCGCAAATACAGTCGAACCATCTGACTTAATTTGATTAACATAAGCAGCACGATCAGCCCCAGGATGCTCATCCATATAACGATTTGCATAAGCATCAACTCTTAGATCAAATAATTGTTGCCCATTCATCAACGGGATAGTCCTTGCAAATTCAGATACACCTGTCCATGTATCATACTGTATTTTTGCTTCTCCTGATCTTGAACCTTTTTTTGTTGTAATTACTATTACTCCATTAGCTGCTCTCGAACCATATAGTGCAGTAGCAGAAGCATCTTTAAGAACTTCCATACTCGCAATATCGTCAGGGTTAATGTTTTCAAAATTGCTATCAGTAACCAAACCATCTATGACAAATATTGGATTACCGCCAAAGTTTAGAGAATTATTTCCTCTAATTCTTATTGAACCTGTTTGACCAGGTACAGCGCTTTGTTGTACATATACACCTGAAGCGCGCCCTTGTAACGCCTGCACTACATTTGGCGTAGGAACCTCTCTAAGCTTATCACCAGAAACGCTACTTACAGCGCCCGATAGATCTCCCTTTTTCATTACGGCTCCAACTATTATAACTTCACTTAATTCCTGAGAGCTTGGTTTTAAAGATGCATTTACAACTGAACTATTCGCAGAAATACTTAGTGGAGTAAATCCGATGAAACTAAATTCTAAAATTGATCCGGTTTTAACATCTGTTAATTTGTAACTTCCGTCAATGTCAGTTACAGTAGAAGTTTGTGTACCCTTTACTATAACTGTAGCTCCAGGCAATGGTAAATTTTCATTATCTGTAACTTTACCGGTAATAGTTTGGGAATAAAGTGTACCGGCACACATCATAACTACTAAGAAGCATAAGTATCTTATTGCGATTCTCATAATGATTTGGTTTTTAGTTAATAAAATATTTAGTTAGTTTTTTTTATATTGAGCATTTAAAAATATGAGAAAACGAATTGACTTATACTATACTATACTACAACATTACAAACATACAAATATTTTTATTACATCCAAATTTATGTTTTAAGAATTTGCTATTTTTTTTGATGATTTATTTCGGCTTTTGTATAAATACTAAGCTTTAAAAAGGAAAAAGAAAATAAAGGAATAATTAATTTAAAGAAATCTCAGACAAAACTTAAAACTACATTAAACCCTTTGTGCCTCAGTTGTACATTTTGTTTTACCGCACACAGACCTGACAGGTTTCTAAAACCTGTCAGGTCTGTATTGAACACAAAAAAAGACGCACTGCTGTGCATCTCTGCATTAAATATTTGATCTCAAATGTTTTATCGCTGTTAGACCCGACAGGTTTTAAAAACCTGTCGGGTCCGTATTGAACACAAAAAAAGACGCACTACTGTGCGCCTCTACATTAAAATCTTTGTCCCTTTGAACCTCTGTGCCTTTGCTCCTAAAACCTTAGAACCTCAGCAACTCACAATCTTAGAACCTAAAAAAAACTAAGCTATCCCCCATTTTGAGAATAAAACAAAAAGACTAATCATACCTATCACTAATCCACCAAAATACCAATAACGGTTTTCCCAAGGCGATAATTCAACCGATTCTAATTTTATTTCAATATAACTGTAATTGCGATAAAATCTGGAAGCAACCAACATACATATTGTAGTAAGAACGAACAATAGTGCCAGCATGTGCAGGTAATGCAACTCAATTTCCAGAATATAATTAAAAACTACATAGCTTAAAATAAAGAATATCATTCCGATTTTAGCGGCCTGAGGCGGAACTTTTTTGAATACAAAACCAATCAGAATAATAGTAAAAATAGGCAGACAGAACATTCCGCTCAGCTGCTGTAAATAGGTATAAAAACCAGCTTTACTAAATATTATAAACGGAGCCGAAAACATGGCTACAGCCGATAAAATGATCTCGAATTTACGCCCTGTATAAACCAAATGTTTCTCTGTCACTTCTTTATTTCTTTTCTCTAACCACGGTTTATAAAGATTCAGCACAAACAATGTACTGCTGCTGTTAAGTCCTGCATTAAAAGTACTAATTGCAGCTCCCAATACAACAGCGGCCGTTAAACCAATCATAACTCCGGGCAATGTATCTTTGACAACAAGAGGAAAAACTTCGGCTGTATTTTCGAGATTTTGGTAAAGATGAACGCCTACCAACCCTGGAATATTAATGATAAAAGGACATAATAATTTCCCTAAACAGGCAAGTCCCATTCCTTTTTGACTGTGTGATAAACTTTTTGCCGAAAGCGCCTGTTGTACAATAAACTGTTCCATTCCCCAATAATACAGGTTCATAATAAACATACCTGTAAAAATGGTACTTAGCGGAATTTCATCATGCGGCCCTCCTATAGAATTTAGATGTTCTTTATGCTGCGAAAACAAAATATGAAGCCCTTTGGACCAGTCTCCGTTTCCTAAAAATTTAAATCCGAAATAAGGAAAAGCAATACCAATGGTCAATAAACCAATACTTAAAACAGTATCGCTAATCGATATGGCACGTAAACCGCCTAAAACCGAATATGCACAGCCTGTAAGACCTATCAGCCAAACCATAACCCAGATATTCTGCCAGTATGTTAATTCTAAAGGATATAAAAAATTGAACATTCCAGTCAGGGCGACTGCACCACCGTATAATACTGCCGGAAGCAAATTGACAATATAACTGCACAAAAATATGATCGATACGAGTCTTTTGGTCGAATGATCGTAACGTTTTCCCAGATAATCCGGAATTGTCATCGCGCCTGTACGAAAATAAATAGGCAGAAAAAACTCGGCAACAAGCAACATTGCCAGCACAGAACTCACGCCCCATGCCATAACGCTCATGTTGTTGGTGTAGATAGATTCGTTTTCGCCTATAAACTGATTGGCACTTATATTACTCAGCAGCAAAGCACCTCCAACTATAAAAAAATTATTGTTATGATCTGCAAAAAAAAGTCCACTTGTAGTCTGTACCTTTTTTTTACGTGTTTTTAAAGCTGAAATAAAAGCAACTAACCCTGTAATCAGTAAAAAACTAACAATCGATAAAACATTCATAAATTACAACGAATTTCTATCAATAAGAATTGTTGGAATAATCTCCTGCGTTTTTTTTCTATTCAGAACAAATTCAGCGGCTCTTTTTCCCATTTCAGAGAAATCTGTAGAAAATGTTGTTACGCCGTCAAAGATGATTTCTTTTACAATATCATCGTTGTGCGAAATAAAACCGATATCTGTACCAATCTTAAGTCCTTTTATTTTAGAGTCTTTCAGCATTTCCCAAAGTTCCAGATTGTGAATCGTAAAATATACTTTCCCTTTTTCTAGTGAACCTGCTATGTATTCTTCTTTTATAACGCCTTTGATATCATAATCCTTCATGAATCTTTTAAATGAATTTAAAATTTCATTAGGTTCTGCAGACGAAGGTTTGAAGAAGAAAACAAGCTCATCGTACTTTTTAATTTTATCTTTAAGCTGTACAAAAGCATTGTAAGACGAATCTCCAAACTCTTGTGCAACATAATTGTAATCTTCATCCGTTTCTACAAAACGGTCTACCAGCAATACTCTGTTTGTTGGCAGCTGTTTTAAGACAGCGGGTGTTTTTTTGTTAGGAATTGGAGCGATAACAAACATTCCGTATTTTCCTTTTATACTTTGAATTATATTTTCGAACGTATCAAAATTGTTGTGATGAAAAAAGATGTCCAACTGTACATTTTTTCCAAGACCTTTTCTGAAATTTTCGTAAAACGTTTCCTGAAAAATATCAAATGCAAAGATCAGAAGTGCCACTTTCAACTCTTGTTTTACATCGTTGGTGGCAACGAAATATCCCAGTCGGTTTTTTGATTCGATAATTCCTCTGTGAACGAGCTCTTTGTAAGCTTTGGCAATTGTTTCTCTTGCAAAACCCAATTCGCTTATAAAAGTATTTACAGATGGAAGCAGATCGCCTTTTGTTACTACCTTTTCATCAATAGCATTAATTATTCCCTGAACCAGCTGCTCATGTTTAGATAAGGAATTTATAGATTCTAGATTTTTTATCTGTTGAATAATTTGCTTCATAAACGTTTTAATAGGTATTTATTTAGGAAATATATATTACAAATATATACTTAAATGTTTGAAATTTATTTTAGGCCTTGGTGATTTTTAAAACAACACTGTTATTTGACACCGTTACATTTGGGTTAATTCCAACCTGCATTAAAAAATCTCCAGAATAAACCGCTGTTTCTACTACAGCTTTTTTATCCGGATAAACATTGATTTCTTCTACTTTGTAGTTTTGTCCTGTTTGTAATCCTTTTAATTTTATAGGAAGATGTGTTCCGGATTCATATCTTGAATTAACTGAATAACTAAATACTACTGCTTCGTTTCCGTTTTTATTCACAAACATTACTGATGCCGCATCATTGCCCCACGGATTTTGCAGACGATATTGATCTCCTTGCCAAATTGTACTGCTTAATGCCTTATAATTTTTGATGGCTTGCTGTGTAAAGGCTAAGTCTTTTTCGTTTAAATCTTTCACTACAATATCAAAACCTAATCTTCCCATCATGGCAACATCTGTGCGGTATTTTATAGACTGTTTTCCCCAATCTGTAACGTGTGCCGCAATGGTAAGTGCCGGATAAAAATACGAGTATTCCCATTGCATGTATACACGCTCTAAAGGATCTGTATTATCACTTGGCCAGAATTCAGTAAAGTATTTCAGGGCTGCATAATCTACTCTTCCGCCACCGCCTGAACAAAGCATCATTGGTACTTTTGGATATTTTACGCGTATGCGTTCTAAAACTTTATAAAGTCCGTTTACATAATCTGTATAAAAATTATTCTGATTGTCTTTTAAGTTACCTGAATACGCATTATAAATTACTGCATTACAATCCCATTTGATATAAGCTAATTCTGGATTTTCGGTAAAAAGATTGTCTACAACTCCATAAACAAAATCCTGAACTTTTGGATTTGATAAGTCTAAAACCAATTGGTTACGGAAATAATGCTCTGCTCTTCCCGGTTGTTTAATCACCCATTCCGGATGTTTTTTATACAAATCACTCGCCGGACTTACCATTTCCGGTTCAATCCAGATTCCGAATTTTACCTGATTGTCTTTGGCTGTTTTTACCAAAGTTCCAATTCCGTTTGGTAATTTCTTTTTATTAACGTCCCAATCTCCTAAAGCTGCATCATCATTGTTACGCGGGAAATTATTACCGAACCATCCATCATCTAACAAAAACATATCAACTCCCAGTTTTTTACTATCGGCGATAAGCACTTTAAGTTTTTCTTCATCAAAATTAAAATAAGTCGCTTCCCAGTTGTTTAAAAGAGTTAAACGATCTCCTTTTCCGTCAAGGATTTTATGACTTCTTGACCAGTCGTGTAAATTACGGCTTGCAGTTCCTTTTCCTTTTGATGAAAAAGTGTACCAAAATTTAGGCGTTGTAAATACTTCGCTTTTAGCCAGTTTATAAGCTGCCGCGGCATTATTAATTCCCGAAATAACACGAAGATTATTTAAAGGATCTAATTCTAAATCAGTTCTAAAATTACCCGACCATTCTAAACCTGCAAACAAAACTTTTCCTTCGTCTTCTGAAGCTGGTTTATCTAAAGAAACCATAAATACCGACGGCTGAAATAAATTAGCACGAGATCCTAATTTAGAATCTAACACTTTGATTCCGTGCGTTAACTTTGTTTCTTCCGGCTGCATTTCTTTTGCCCAGTCACCATGATATTGGTTCAGGTAAAAGTTATTGTATCCTTTAAGATATAAATTTGCCGAAGCGTATTTATTTAAAGTAATACTCGCTTTTTCGTTATGCTGAATTGATGTCCACTGCTCAATTACATCATTATCAAAATAAGATTGAATAAACAAATGAACCTCAACCGGATATACAGGATCTTTTAGCGTAATATCAGTTTGAGAAACACCTGCACCAATCGTGCTTGTTTTATGCGTTACATACAATAAATCAAGAGAAGTATTTCCGTCAGCATGCGTTACGGTAATTGCTGGTTCTAACAAATTTTTAGATCCTGATGCTGTGTAAGCGGCATTATAAATACCGGAGTAATCTGTTCCCTGACGAAACTGAGCTTGTATTTTTGTATATTCTGAATCGTTTGCCAGTTTTTCTCCTAAATAAATGGTGTTTATTTCTTTCCCTGGAGTTACTTGTAAAACAAGCGCATTGCTTTTTGTTTTTACTGTAATAATTTGCTGTGCTGTTATTGAACTGCAATAACTCGTGAGAATAAAAAATGCTATCGCAAAAGATTGCCTTAAAGTGATAATGTGTTTTTTCATTTTATTATTTGTTATTTTCTTATTTCTTTTTTTGTGTAATTCCTGCCCAGCTATCTGTTCTAAAAGATGATGCCGGCAATCCCGAAGCATTGGTTAAATTTCCGTTTGGATTGTCTGCCCAATTGTATCGCACTGAAACCGGATTTGGTACATCTTGAGCATATACTTCCACTTTTCCGTTGATTATTTTGGCTTCTGCCCAATGAAATTTTTGGTCCGCTCCGGCAATTGAAAACCCTTTTAGATCATTGTCTTTTGCTTTTATATTTTCATTAAAATCAAAATCTACCGTAATCACATTTGCTTTAACGGTATACGATTTATAAAGTGGTCCCGAATACTCAATTTTGATATTGTAAACTTTTGCCAAAGCAATATTTGCCAAACGCCCTCCTACATCTTGTTTATTTTTTGGGTGAATGTCTTCTCCATTTCCAATATCAGTTGTTACAGCCATTCCTGTATTTGGCAGTTTCAAAGCCATAAATTGTGCTTCTCTTAACTCTGCCCAATCTGAATCTCCAGGCTGCTGTTTTTGCTGTTTGTAATTAGCCAGCTGAACAAATAAAAACGGAAGATTTTTGTCTTTAAATTTAGCTCTCCAGTCGTTTATCAGCAGCGGTA
The DNA here is from genome assembly GCF_963422545.1 of uncultured Flavobacterium sp. Classification (NCBI taxonomy): domain Bacteria; kingdom Pseudomonadati; phylum Bacteroidota; class Flavobacteriia; order Flavobacteriales; family Flavobacteriaceae; genus Flavobacterium; species uncultured Flavobacterium sp. The sequence continues at coordinate 62,033 of NZ_OY730246.1, read as the reverse complement.
ATAATTTTTGATATTGAAAAGCTCTTTCGGCATTGCTTTCTCCCTGATACCAGATTACTCCTTTTATTTTATAATCTAACAAAGGCGCAATCATGGCATTATAAATTGCACTTGGTAGGTTTTGTCCTTGTGCTAAATATGGTTTTGCAGGTAAATCTTTACTGTCGACACCAATATTATATTTCCAGTCTCCGGCTAATGAAATAGTTTCTTTTTCAGATTTTAAAGTGATTTTTTCATCGGCGTAAACTCCCCCATTTCCTGCTCCGTCAAAAACTCTGATTGTGATTGTGTTTTCTCCTTTTTTCAGAAACTTAGCCGGAATTATGTAATGACGTTCTACATTATAGCCTTTTGTTTCGCCAACATAATTTCCATTAATCCAAAGTATATCATCATCATCTGCATAATAACTTAGACTAAAGTCTACATTATTATCCTGAATGGTAAACTTTTTTCTAAACCAGATTACGCCATCAAAATTGGCTAATCCGTTGCTGTCAAAAAAAGAAGGCAGTTTCATGGTTTTCCAGGATGCATCATCAAAGTTTTCTGCTAACCAAATTGCTTTTCCTTCCGCAAATCCTTTATCCGAAGTTGTCAAATTCTTTTCCCAAACTGCCAAATCAACATTGTATTTTTGCTGTAAAGCTTCTCTGTTCGTTTCAGATTTCATTGCTTCGATTTCGGTATCAAAATCATGAATTGTGCTTAACGCTCCAGAACTTGTCCAGGCTTCTATAAGTGTTCCTCCCCAAGAAGAATGAATTAATCCTATCGGAATCTTTTTCTCTTTGTAAATCTTTCTGGCAAAAAAATAAGCTGTTGCGCTAAAATCGGCAATGTTTTTTGGACTGCACACATTCCATCCGTCGTGCTGTACTTTTAATGTGTTTAGCGGTAAAGTGCTTTCGATATGTTCGGCTTGCAATAATCGTATTTGAGGATAATCTGCGTTTGCAATTTCTTCTTTATAATTGTTTATTTTTCCCCATCCTTCAAGAGGCATTTCCATATTACTCTGTCCGGAACACAGCCAAACTTCTCCAATTAAAATATTTTGCAGCGTTTTTAAATCTCCATCATTTATAGTAATAGAATAAGGTCCACCATAAACAGGCGTTTTTAAAACCACATTCCATTTGCCGTTTACCACATTGGTTTTATATGTCTTTTTATCCCAAGAAGCTGTAACCAATACTGATTTCTTATTGCTTTCTCCCCAAAACGGAACTGCACTTTTTTGCTGCAATACCATATTATCTGTAAAGAACGAGGGCAATGATACCTTAGCATGAACTATATTTGACGATAATATAAACAATGCCAAAACCAGAATCGTTTTCTTAAAAAAATGTTTTTTCATATACATTCAATTAACGATTTATGATTTTGTACAAACGGGCATCTTTGGCACCAAGACTTACATTTATCGTGTTGTTTTTTACTTCAGTATTTTGAGTCGTAAAAAGAAGATCTTGCAGTTTATAATTACCGTTTTTCACGCCTAATCTTTCTAAAGGAAGCGCATAATTTTTACTTGCATTGCCATAATTTAAAACTGCTATATACCAATCGTTTCCTATTTTTTGTTCGAAAACTTCTGTGGTCTGTTTTCCTGTATTTCCTTCTACGGGATGGAAAGCCACACCATGTGAAACAATTTTAAGCAGTTCTTTATTCTGAAGCCATTCTTTTGCACGCACGCTCCAAATTCCGTCTTTACTATAATCGTCTCCGGTTATTAAAGTTCCTGTAATGACTGCCGAGATTAATCTGGCGCGGTTCTCACCTTCTGTTACGTCTGCAAAAACCACATGATCTGCATCAATATAATCATACGAATAGGTCTGCCACCAGCCATAATTTACACTATTAAGCGTATATTGGGTATGCTCGATTGTTTTCCAGGCATCGCACGCAATACGACGAACGTGGGCATAACGAGATGTTGCCATATTTGGCGAAATAGCTGCATAAATAAGCATTTGCCCGTTTAATGCATTTACCAAATGTTCCATTCCCACTTTGTAAGCCTGCATTCCGGTAGTAACATTTTTATCGTAAAACGAAGTCGATTCTGCGGCAGCGTGACCTAAAAAGTCAATTTTAATCATTTTAAAACCGCACGCTTTTAGTTTGTTAATTACATAATCAACACGTTTTAATGTTCCTGGATGTGTTGGGTCAATCGCTCTGGCACCGTCAAAATCAAAATAAGTATTTCCGGTTTTGGTCCACATTTCTCCAAAAGTATAATCACTTCCTTCGGCTTTGCGGTTTGGTCCGTCTTTCCATCCCCAATCTGTAAAAGGCGCCCAATAAGCTCCCGGTTCTAAACCTTTGCTTTTACAATAATCTGCGAATTCTTTCAGTTTACTGAAATCTCCCGTAAAACCGCCTTTTACCATATTATCCCAAAAAGAATCCAAATCAATATAAGCCGTATTGCCTACTCTAAACTGCGGAATTGAGTTGGCAAAAAAGTCTGCAACCTTTGTAGTATTATCAAAATTAATTTTATCCATCAAAACGCCCCAGCTGTTCCATCCTACCGGAGTTGGTTTGTTCCATTCAAAAACATAAGGCTTTTCTACAATGCGATTAGTTTTAGCATATTCTTCCATACCATTTCGCCAATCTGAATAATAACCCACGAAGAATTTTGGAGACAAAACTTTATTGCCTTTTACTATTCCGTGTGCGATGCTGTCGCGTGTGGTTTCTTTTTCAGAATATCCTGCCCATACAGAAAATAAAGCTGTCGGTTTTTTATTGCTTGTTTTTACAGCACTTTTCCAAACCGTGTGTTCTAGAGAACCTATTATAAAACCATTTCTGGAAGTATTATTAAATGTAATTCCAACTTCGGCACTTGTATTATGAGAAATTGTATCTAACTTTTTTGAATTATAACTGATAAAAGCATCATTATCATAAGGAACAAAAACGGTATGCAGATTTTCTATTTTATCAAAAGTAATTTTCCCTAAATCTAATGGCGAAATATAATTGGTTGCGATTTGCTGACCGATACCTAAAATTTCTATTTGAGTTATAAAGTAGGACTGATTGTTATAAGTATAAAAGTTTTGGATTAGGGTTGGATTGTTTTTATTGGTATAAGTAAGCGTATATTTTGTTCCTTTTCCTAAATTATCATTTAGCGTTTCTTTTGATAAAACAGCTTCTGAATAATCACTAACGGAGATCGTTTTACCATTTACAACAGCTAAAGCTTTTGCACCTGAAAAAATAGTTTTTCCGGATTGGCTTACCGCAATTGTTTTTTGTTTTGCATCATACATTATGATTCCGTTTTTCCCAAAAATCATTTTAATACTTTTTTGGGCTTGCGCCGAATTGCAAAAAATAGCCATTATTAAAACAGATAAAAGCAAATGTTTTAACAGGAACGAATACTGCTTCATTACATAAATTTTTTATTATTATACTATTCTATACTACAATGATACAAATTAAAATTAATTTACCAATAGTTAAAAAGAAAATTTTTAATTATTGAGGATTTTTTTACCATATAAGTGATATAAGTTTCTGTAAAAACTCTGTATTACACTTAACTAACCTGCGTCACTTATAAGCTTTTTTTATTACATCAAAAAAAAGGTCAATATACTTTCCCGTTTAAAAACTATATCGTAATATTGCAATATAAAAATACAATACAATGGGAGCAACTAAAACAGAACATTTCACAGATAGTCAAAATCAAATAGCAACTATTGCCAAAGCGTTAGGACATCCTGCAAGAATTGCTATTATTGAATATCTTTTGAAAGTCAACGAATGTATTTGCGGTGATATTGTAAATGAATTACCGCTGGCGCAACCTACCGTTTCTCAACACCTTAAAGAACTTAAAAACGCAGGACTTATCAAAGGAAATATTGAGGGAAATGCAATTTGCTATTGTATCAACGAAGAAACTTTTGATACTCTAAAAACTTATTTTTCGAATATCATTGCTGTCACAAAAGATCAAAAATGTTGCTAAGGCATTTTTTTAATTACCTATATCGCAATATTGCATTATAACTATAAAATAAAAACAATGAAACTATCAGACATTAAAAACATACTTCCGACGCTTGAAAACGTAGAATTTCAGTTGGAAAATGGAACTTTTGTTCCTGAACATTTCCACGTTACGGAGATTGGAATGGTTACTAAAGATTTTATTGATTGTGGCGGTGTAATTCGTCATGAAAAAACAGTGAACTTTCAGCTTTGGAATGCAAATGATTACGAACATCGCCTGAAACCGGCTAAACTTTTGCACATCATTAATCTCTCTGAAGAAAAACTAAATATTGAGGACCAGAATATTGAAGTCGAATATCAAAGTGAAACTATTGGCAGATATGATTTAGAGTTTAATGGTAAAAATTTTATTCTGAAAAGTAAAACTACTGCTTGTCTGGCACAAGATGCATGCGGCGTTCCAACCCAAAAGCAGAAAATAAGCTTAACCCAGCTTCATACCGACTCAGCAAATTCCTGTTCACCAAATTCGGGTTGTTGTTAATCAGGATGGAAAAAATTATAAAACATAAAAAACCTATTATTATCACAACATCTGTTATTGCATTGCAGCTTATTTTTGGCTTTGATCCAAAGTTTTGCATCATCAATATCATTTGGTTATTCGTTTAAAAATATGAAAAAGAAAATTCTGGTACTTTGCACTGGTAATAGCTGCAGAAGTCAAATCGCCGAAGCTTATTTAAGACATTATTTTGATGACAAAGCCGAAATTTACAGCGCTGGAGTCGAAACGCACGGAGTAAACCCAAGAGCGATTGCAACTATGAAGGAAGATGGAATTGATATTTCAAATCACACCTCAAATCATGTTGATGAATATCAAAACATTGATTTTGATCTTATAATTACTGTTTGTGACAATGCTAAAGAACGATGCCCATTTTTTCCAACAAAGGCTAAAAAACTGCATGAGAATTTTCCGGATCCTGCTAAAGCAACAGGAACAGAAGAGGAAATTTTAGAAGAATTTAGACGCGTCAGACAAATCATAAAAGAATATTGCAGTTCATTGCAAATTTCTTAATTGCAATTAAGCTTGTCCTCTAGCCTGTTTCATTTGTTTGAGGTAGGCTTTTTTCGTTTATTAAAGCGATAATTTCTCTAAGAAAACACTACTTTTCCATAATAATTTCCTATTCGTTTATTGAAGTATAAAATCGCTAATTAATCATAATACTGTTGATATTTTTTAAATTTGTGTGAAACAAAAAGAAGTCTTTGCATCTTTATAAAAACACCTCTATTATGAAACTGGAACACATTCAAATTCAGACCAAAGACCTGCAAAAAACAGCCGCATTTTATCAAAATATACTAGGTCTTTCAATTATAGAAAATAATGCAAAATCAATCGCGATTCAGGCAGGAAATTCTATTTTAGAATTTATTGAAAATCCTCAGTTTGAGTCTGCTTATCATTTTGCTTTTAATATTCCCGAAAATAAACTGGACGAAGCAATTCAATGGACTAAAAATAAGGTCGATTTAATTGTACTCAAAGATCAAAATGTGATTACTAATTTTGAAAACTGGAATGCTCATGCGATTTATTTCTTTGACAACAACGGAAATTTACTCGAGTTCATTGCCAGACACGAACTCAACAATGCTCAAAACGAAGCTTTTAGTTCTAAATCAATTTTGAATATTTGTGAGATCGGGATTGTTAACGAAAATTCTTTAGAATTAGGAAAACAACTGATAGCAAAACATGGATTGGAGTTCTTTAATGAAAATGTCAACAACGACCTTTTTGCTGCGATTGGAGATCACGAAGGTTTACTGATTTTGGTAAGACCAAATCGAAACTGGTATCCGACTCAAACTCCATCTGAAAGCAATAAAATTAAAGTTCGAATAGAAAACAAGGGAACTAAAATTGAACTAAATTTTGAATAATATTTCTAACTTCTCAAACTCAATGATTCAAAAAAATATTCCTTTTAGTACTGTAGAGAAATGGCTTACAGCTTGGTCATTATCCAGAAAATTACCTTTACCTGTAAAATACAAATCAGGACTTATGGTCGAAGTTGGTTACGAAAATCAAAAAAGACGTTATGTTTTTACGCACCTTAATGATGATCTTGTTGAATTATCAGAATCTATAAATCAACCCGGGATTTTTTTAAAAGTTTGCGCTTCTCCTGATGAATTAAAAAGCAGAGTATCTAAAAAATGGATAGTTCAGCCGCAGGGTTATATGATGACTTGTTTTCATCAAATGAATATTCCAAACCGTAGTTTAGATAATAAGTATACCTTAGAATTTGAGCAATACAATTCTACTTTTCTTGTTCGAATTGTTACTAAAGACGGTCAATTAGCCTCAACAGGACGTATTGTTCTTGTTGATGACTTAGCAATTTACGATAGAATTTCAACTGAACCTCATCATAAAAGAATGGGTCTTGCTTCTTTCCTGATGAAAGAACTTGAAAAGATTGCGTTAGCAAATGGCATTCACAATAATTTTTTAGTTGCAACTGAAGAAGGTAAATTATTTTATCAGTCTTTAGGATGGAAAATTTATAGTCTTTATACCTCTGTTGTTATTCCAGACAATAATTAAAATACACTTTCATTACTTCTAAAAATTGAAACATTTTCAAGACTGATTTTTGAATTAAGAAGAGTAAAAAAGCCGTTTCAAATTTTAGTTCTGAAACGGCTTTTTTTTTATGTATTGAAATTAAAACTTCATTTTCTGAATCCTTACCGCGTTTAGTATCGCTAACAATGCTACTCCAACATCGGCAAAAACTGCTTCCCACATTGTTGCGAGTCCGCCCGCACCAAGAATCAATACAAAAGCTTTTACAACAAAAGCCATTGTGATATTCTGCCAGACAATTTTTTTAGTTTGTTTACCAATGTTTATCGCCATTGGTATTTTACCCGGTTTATCGTCCTGAATTACAATATCAGCAGTTTCTATCGTGGCGTCACTTCCTAAACCTCCCATCGCAATCCCAACAGTACTTAAAGCTATAACCGGAGCATCATTTACACCATCGCCAACAAAAGCAACGGTTTCATTTTTGGCTTTAATCTCGTTTATCTTATTAACTTTATCTTCTGGCAATAAATCTCCAAAAGCTTTTGAAATTCCTAGTTTATTGGCAACAAATTGTACTACATTGGTTTTATCGCCGCTTAACATCGTTACTTTAACATTTAATGCTTTTAGTTTATTTACCGTTTCCTGAGCATCAGCTTTAATTTCGTCGGCAATAGTCAGATATCCTGCAAATTTTTTATCATAAGCAATGGCAATTGTGGTGTACACAACCGCATTTGGATCAACATCATAAGCAATATTGAATTTATCCATTAGTTTGAAATTCCCTACATGCAATTCTTTTCCGTTAATTTCAGCTTTTAATCCATGTCCTGAGATTTCTTCTACGTTTTTCAGTTTTATCAAAGCATCAATTGGTCCCACATGATTGTGAATCGCTGTTGCCACCGGATGTGTACTTTGACTTTCGAGCGCATTTACCAGTTTCAGAATTTCTTCTTTATCAAAATTGTCTTGAATAATCACTTCCTGAACTTTAAAAACACCTTCGGTCATTGTTCCGGTTTTATCCATAACAACATTCTGAATGGTGGAAATACTGTCCAAAAAATTACTTCCTTTAAACAGAATTCCGTTTTTACTCGCAGCGCCAATTCCGCCAAAATATCCAAGCGGAATACTAATCACCAAAGCACAAGGACATGAAATTACAAGGAAAACCAAAGCTCTGTACAACCAATCGCTAAATACATAATTATCAACAAAAAGCATTGGCAGCAAGCAAATCGCAATCGCCAGATAAACTACAATTGGAGTATAAATTTTGGCAAATTTTCGAATAAACAATTCCGCCGGAGCTTTTTTAGTTGTGGCATTTTGTACCATTTCCAGGATCTTAGAAAGCTTACTGTCATTGTATGCCGTCGTAACTTTTACTAATGCAATTGTGTTGCTATTAATCATTCCCGCCAAAACAACGTCACCTTTTACTTTAGTATCAGGTTTACTTTCTCCTGTAAGTGCTGCAGTATTAAACGAAGCAGTATCTGACAATAATTCGCCGTCTAAACCTAGTTTTTCTCCTGCTTTAAGCTGAATAATCGATCCTATTTTGGCGTCAGCGGCTTTAATTTTTGTAACAACATTATTTTCTATAATATTAACCTCATCTGGTCTTTGATCTAATAAGCTTTTAATGTTTGATTTTGCCCTGCTAACCGCCAATCCTTGAAAGTTTTCTCCAATAGTATAAAACAACATTACAGCAACTCCCTCAGGATATTGACCAATAGCAAACGCACCGATTGTAGCAATGCACATCAGGAAAAATTCGGAATAAATATCGCCTTTTATAATGCTTTCGTAAGCTTCTTTGAGAACCGGAAGTCCAACCGGCAAATAAGCAATAACGTACCAAACAATTCTAACGTAACCTGAAAACCAGGTTTGCGGAAAATAATTATCGAATCCAATCCCAATAAGCAATAAAATAAATGAGATTATAGCTGGCAAAAACATTGTAAACAAACCGCCACCAGCATTATGTTCATGGTCGTGTCCGTGATCATGTCCGTCATTATCATTGTGTACGGGCTCATCGTGTGAGCAACAGCAACTGGATTGTTTGGTTTTCTTTTTTATTATTTTTTCTTTTATATGTGTATGTTCCATAAAATAAGTGTCAAGTTTTATTTGTTTGAAGTTGCAAGTTCAAACTTTGTCTAAATAGATTCTAAATTTAATCATTTTATGCCAATTTTCTGTAAGTAAAACTTGTTTTAATCTCACAAAGTCGCAAGCCCGAGGCTTAGGGAGCAAAGTTTTTTAAGTTTCTTCTGATTTCAAAACTATAACTGAATTGCCTCCAGCTTTAGCTGGAGATTTCATCAAATCAATTTGAAAGGCTTTAGCCGAAATCTACATTTTTGGCTAAAGCCTTTTTACTCCCTTTATTCATTACCCCTAGCTAAAGCTAGGGGCTATTCAATTAATTATCGAGCTAAAAAAAACTTAGAGCCTCAGTATCTTAGCAACTTAGCCTCTTAAAAAAAATCAATGCTCATGCTCTCCGCCGCCTTTCAACGCCGATATCAAATAAAAAGCACCTTTAGTTACAACTTTAACATCAGGATAAATTTTATCAATAAACTTAACTTCGGTAAAACCTAAATCTGTTGTTCCCGGAATCACTTCAATGGCTTTAAAATGAATTTCCTTTTCATGAGCTGTTCCTTTTTCCTCTTTCTTTTCTTCGTGTTTTTCTGCATGTCCATCTTCCTGAACAAATACAAAAAACTTATCGGCATTTCGAACAACAGCATCTTTTGGCAAAGCCGGAACCGTAGTATTGGTAATGTTGATGTTTGCAGAAACATACATTCCCGGAATGAGTCCTTTTGCATCTTCCGATTCAATTTTGGCGTGAACCGCAACTGTTTTACTTTCGTTAGAAAAAGATTTATTGATTCCGAAGATTTTTCCTTTTATCGATTTGTTTGACTGATTCGTAAGCACAAAATCAATTACTTGTCCCACCGAAATTGAGCCTAAATCTTTCTCATAAACATTCAAATCTAAATGCATCTGGCTGTTATCTACCACTTCAAACAACACAACTCCGGTTTGTGCATAAGCCCCTTTTGCAATTTTTATATTACCTACATAACCACTTATTGGCGCTACAATAGGTACTAATGATGTGCTGCCTTTTGTACTGACATGCAATGCTTCTAACTTATTTTTTGCTGCTTGTGCCCTGGCTCGTTCTGCCGTTAATTTTGCTTTTACTTCCTGAAAAACTTTTCTCGGGTTTACATTTTCATCGCTCAAAGTCTTCTGACGATTGTATTCTAATTGCAAATATTCAATATTGGCTGTTGCCGAATGATAATCTTCTTGCATTTCGATTACCTCCAGATTTTGAATCGTTGCCAGAACTTTTCCTTTATTAACATAAGTGCCTTCCAAAACAAAAATATCTTTTACTGTTCCTCCTATCAAAGTCGAAACTTCGGCAGAATTTTGCGGCGGAACTGTCGTGTAACCATTGGCTTTTATGACTTTGTTGAGATTTCTGCTTTCTACAACTCCCGTTTCGATTCCCACCGTTTTATATTGAGATTCATTTAAGGCTACTTCAGTTTGCGCTTTTTCTTCTTCAGGAGCTTCTTCAGCTTTCTTTTCATTGCAGGAAGTTAATATTCCGCTACAGGCAATAAGCAATAAGCAATAAGCTAATTTTCTTTGCGTCCCGACAGCCATCGGGATTGCGAACTTTGCGGTTAAGTTTTTAACTATATTTTTCATTTTAATTGTTTTTGATGGTTGGAAATTGAAGTTCGATTGCACTTTGATTATAATTATGAGTCGCCTCAGTATATTGCTTTTTAATATCAATTGCCTGATTTAAAAAACTGATATACGACCAATAACTCATATCGCCATTGGCATAACTTTTTTGCGCCGTATTAATAATCTGATCTGCATATTGCAAACCTTCTTTCTGATAATAGTTTAATGCTTTTTGCTGTTTCGCGAAGTTATTTTGCAATTCTTGTTTTTGCAGATTCAGTGCTAATTTGTTTTTATCTAAAGCTAATTGCGATTGCGAAATACTGATCTCAGAAGCTTTGGCTTTCGCCGAATTTACGCCACCAAACAACGGAATTTGCAATCCGGCCGTAAAACCCTGAAATAAAGATTCCGTATTGATCGTTTGTGCAAAATATCCCAATCCTAATTTAGGCGTTCGCATTGCTTTATAGGTATTGGTTTCTTTTTGATAAACTGAAATCTGCTGTTGGTAAAAATCAGTTATTAAACCTTCTGCTTTTGAATTTCCTTCTTCCTTCAAAATTGAATATTGTAATGAAGTTTTATCGTCAGGAACAATGTTTTCATCTGTCTGAATAAAAAATTGCAATTGCTTTTGGTAAATCGCCAAATCATATTCTAATTGCGCCTTTTGGGTTTCAATCTCTTTTACTTTCGCTTTAGCGCTAATAACTTCAATATCTCCACTTTCTCCCGTTTTAAAACGAAGTTCTGCATTCTTTAGGAATTTGGTATAAATATCATTTAATTCCGAGTTCAATTTCTGAATCGAAACGCCATACAAATACTGATAATAAGCCAATGTTACCGCTTTTTCTATTTCGTAAGATGATAAAGCTTTTCGTTTTTCGGCCAGTTTTACCAGTTCTTCCTGCAATTGTCTATTAGCTTTAGTAATGTTCCCTATTGGGAAAAACTGCTGAACCGAAACATTGTGATCGAAATCGGCGCTGTTAAATTGTCCTCCCTGATATTGCACCTGAAGCGGATCCGGCTGAAATGCAGTCTTTTTTAAAACGGTTTGTTTTTCTATTTCTTTATCGGCAATTTTTAAGTCGATATTGTTTGATTTGGCAAGTTCTATAGCTTTCTCAAGACTGATTTTTTCTTGTGCTTGCGAAATTGTGCTAACCAATAGGAACGTGATTAACCGCAAAGTTCGCAAAGGAAGATTCGCGAAGTTCGCAAAGGGGTTTGTGTTTATATTATATGTTGAATTCATTTTTTCTTATTTAATTTGTTCACCTACATATTTATTTCACGCAGATTTTTAAAAGATTTAAGCAGATATACGCAGATTATTTTTTATAATATTTTAATTTAAATCTGCTTTAATCTGCAGAATCTGCGTGAAACAAAATCCTTTTAATCTTTTTAATTTTCTTGGCGCTCTTTGCGTAAATCTTCGTGCTCTTTGTGGTTAAACTTTCGCTCCAGTAATAAATACAAAATCGGTAAAACGATTAAGGTTAACAAAGTTGCCGAGGCTAAACCTCCAATTACAACTGTTGCCAGAGGTTTCTGTACTTCTGCTCCGCCGCTTGTTGATAATGCCATTGGCAAAAATCCTAATGACGCTACAGCTGCAGTCATTAAAACGGGACGTAATCTGGTTTTTGTTCCAATTAAAACTCTTTGCAGCGGATCTAGTACTCCATCTGCTTTCAATTGATTGAAACACGAAATCAGTACGATTCCGTTTAAAACGGCGATTCCGAATAATGCTATAAAACCAATTCCAGCCGAAATACTAAACGGCATTCCGCGCATCCAGAGCGCAAAAACGCCACCAATTGCCGATAACGGAATTGCTGTAAAAATTAATCCTGCTTGTTTGAAACTTTTGAAAGTGAAATAAAGCAACACTAATATTAAGCCCAAAGCAATTGGCAGCGCAATCGAAAGTCGTTTGGTTGCTTCAATCAGGTTTTCGAACTGTCCGCCATAGGTTACATAATAACCCGCAGGAAGTTTATAACTTTTATCTAATTTTTGCTGGATTTCCTCAACAACGCTTTTAATATCGCGGCCACGAACGTTTAATCCAACGGTAATTCTACGTTTACCATCTTCGCGGGTTACTTGTACCGGACCTTGTTCATAATCGACCGCGGCAACTTGCGAAAGTGGTACTTGCTGACCATTTGGCAACGGAATAAATAAATTACTAACATCAGTAATATCAGCTCGATTGTCCTGATTCATACGCACGACAACATCAAATCTTTTACTTTCGTCGTAGATTTTACCAGCACTTTCACCTGCAAATGACGAACGGATAATTCGATTAATATCTGAAATATTCAATCCGTATAAGGCAATTTTATTATAGTCGTATTTAATCGTGATTTGTGGTAATCCTGTTACTTTATCCGCTTTTAAGTCGCCAATTCCTTCGATATTTTTAATTTTCGAAATTAATTCGTTCGCTTTAGCGTCCAGAATTTCTAAATAATCACCAAAAATTTTAATTGCAATATCACTTCGGCTTCCGGTCATTAATTCGTTAAAACGCATCTGAATTGGCTGCGAAATCTCAATATTGGCGCCCGGAATCACTTCCATTTCTTCTTTCATGGCATTTGCCAGGTCTTCCCAATTATGGTATTTTCCGGTCCATTCTTTTTTGTCTTTCAAAACAATAATTAAATCGCCGCTTTCAATAGGCATCGGGTCTGTTGGTATTTCACCACTTCCAATTTTGGTTACTATGGTTTTAATCTCAGGGAATTTGGCTTTTAAGATTTGCTCGTATTTTGTGGCGGTTTCAACCATCTGCGTAAGCGAACTTCCAGTCATGATTGTGGCGTTTATTGCCAAATCGCCTTCTTCGATAGTTGGGATAAATTCTCCTCCCATAGTATTAAAAATAACTAATCCAAGAGCGAATAAACCTAGTGAAATTCCTAAAACTACTCTCTTAAACTGCAATGCTTTCTCTAAAAACGGCGTATAAACAGACTCTAACCAAGCCATCATTCTGTCACTAAAGTTTGTTTTGTGTTCTGTGTTTTTAGATAAAAACAAAGCACTCATCATAGGCACATAAGTCAGTGAAAGTACAAATGCTCCTGCAACGGCAAAACCAACGGTCATTGCCATAGGTCTGAACATTTTTCCTTCTGTTCCTATTAAAGCGAGAATTGGCAAATACACAATCAGGATAATAATTTCGCCAAAAGCGGCACTATTTCTAATTTTTGAAGCGGAGTTATAGACTTCGCCATCCATTTCGCTTTGCGATAATTCTCTATTGCGTTTGAGTTTTTGTAAATGATGCATTGTGGCTTCGACAATAATCACAGCTCCGTCGACGATGATTCCAAAATCGATTGCTCCTAAACTCATTAAATTTCCGCTTACGCCAAAGGCATTCATCAAAATAACAGCAAAAAGCATGGCTAACGGAATCACAGAGGCCACGATTAAACCTGCACGGAGATTTCCCAGAAATAAAATCAGGACAAAAATTACAATCAGTGCACCTTCTAATAAGTTTTTTGTTATCGTTCCTATCGCATTATCAACCAATTTTCCTCTGTCAATAAAAGCTTCGGCAACAACACCTTCAGGCAGGCTTTTGTTAATCTGAATCATTTTTTCATGAATTCTATTAACAACTGCACTTGAATTCTCTCCTTTTAGCATCAAAACTAATCCGGACACAATTTCGCCTTTGCCATCTTTGGTGGAAGCGCCATAACGTAATGCCACACCTTCCCGAACTTCGGCAACATCACGGACTAAAACTGGCGAACCATTTCGGTTTTTTACCACCACGTTTCCTAAGTCGGCGATTCCTTTTGCCATTCCAACACCGCGAATGAAATAAGCCAGTTGATCTTTTTCGATATAAGCACCACCGGTATTCTGGTTGTTTTTTTCGAGTGCATCAAAGATTTCAGTAATCGTAATGCCCAAACTATTTAGTGTATTTGGGTTTACGGCAATTTCGTATTGTTTTAGTTTTCCACCCCAGGCACTAACTTCGGCAACGCCTTTAACGCCTTGCAATTGCGGAATTATAATCCAATCCTGAATGGTTCTTAATTTTACTGCATCGTATTTATCTTCGTAGCCTTTTTTGGCATAAACATCGTATTGGTAAATTTCGCCTAAACCTGTCGAAATTGGTGCTAATTCAGGCGAACCGGCATAAGCGGGAATATTTTCTTCGGCTTGCTTCAAGCGTTGAAATATTTGCTCTCTTGCCCAATAAATATCCACATCGTCTTCAAAAACTACCGTAACTACAGATAATCCGAAACGGGAAATACTGCGGAGTTCTATAATATTGGGAACTGTTTTTACGGCCTGTTCTAACGGATATGTGATTAATTGCTCAACTTCCTGACTCGCCAATGTTGGTGCAGTTGTAATAATCTGTACCTGATTATTGGTAACATCAGGCAAGGCATCAAGCGGCAATTTTTTGAGTGAATAGCTTCCCCAAGCTATTAAAATAAGGGTAAATAGTAGTATAACGAATTTGTTCTTTATACTAAACTGTATGATTTTATCTAACATTTTAATGGTATAATGACGTGAGAAATGAGGCAAAGTGTTGCCTATTTAATACTGTGGAAAATCCACAACTCTCTAACCCGAACTTAATCAGGCATCATTATGCTATTTGAGGAGGTTGCCAAATACTTCCGTAGAAATTGGAAGCAAAAACGGAATTATAATTGGGTAATTGAATTGAAATGATAGCATTAACCACTGAAAAATCAAAACTTGGAGTAGTTTGATAACTCAAAATCTGTGCTCCGCAACAATTACAAGCGCAAAATGGTGAACATAAATCATTGTCTTTATCGTGCGAATGATTTGACTCTGACGAAAACTGGGCAGTTTTATGAGCAGCACTACCCACTTCCATATCTGCACAAGGCATATTGGAAAGCGCCATTAAATAAATTGACAATATTATTGTTATCCATTTCACGATTGTAAAAGTAATATTTATTCTTCTTACTTTCAAAAAAATACCTAATCAGCTGATTATTAACACATTTTAAATAAAAAAAACTTAAGAAGACAAAAATTTAATTAACTTTAACACTAATTAACGTCTTAATAAAATCTAAAAATCATTAAAGCGTCATTAAAACCTCGTCTTTTTTGTAAGATAAAAACTATATTTGCTTCTCGAAATACATAAACAAACTTTATTATGTATTTTAATAATTAACATCACACCTCAAATCAATGAAATCAAAATCATTAATTACCGCGTTCTTACTATTTTATAGCATACAATTTTTTGGGCAGGTCTATACTGATAAAGTCATAGGAGAAAAAAATCAGCAATTAAAAGACAGCCTAAAAGAGGTAAATTATCCATATGCGCTTCCAATTTGGGGAGAAAAAGTGGCTAAAAAAGGATACAACTTACCTTATTCTGCGGGACTTTCCGTAAACTATTTTTGGCAGGATTCTGATATTACTATTAGTAATTTAGAAGTTGGTTTTAATAATGGTCCTATGTATAACTTAGATGAAATTGTTCGTTTCGACAAGTGTTCTGTAGAGGCTAACTCTGTTACTATTCGACCTGATATTTGGTTATTGCCTTTTTTAAATATTTATGGAATTTTTGGAAAAGCAGCAACTTCGACCAAAATAAATGCCGGTATTTGGGTTCCTGATGCTGATAATAACTGGTCTCAGGTAGCACAATTTGGAACAAAAGCTAATTTTAATGCCACTACATTTGGATTCGGAATGACACCTACAATTGGTATTGGCGGTGGTTGGCTGGCGCTTGATATGAACATGGCATGGACTGATATTAGTTCTCTTGATAAACCTGCATTCTCTTATATTTTTGGACCACGATTAGGTAAAACTTTTAAGTTACACAAACCTGAAAGAAATATTGCACTTTGGGTAGGTGCGTTTAGAGTGCATATTGCAGGAGATACCAACGGAAATATAGCTTTATCAGATGTTATTGATCTGGATAATGCTCAAGCCAAAGTAGACGCGGGATTAACTAAGGTATCTGATAATCAAACAAAAGTAGATAATTGGTGGAACGGATTAACACCTACACAACAAGCAAACCCTGTAAATGTTACCAAACACAATACTGCAACCCAAGCACTCGAAAAAGCAGGAACCTTTTTAACAACACTTGATGGCGCTTTGAGTACAGCTGGTAATTCCTCTGTACAATATTCACTTCAAAAAGCACCAAAGGATATGTGGAACTTCCTTATAGGAACTCAATTTCAGTATAACAAACATATTATGTTTAGACTTGAGACAGGATTTTTAGGTTCCCGTACGCAGGTTTTAGCCGGTCTTCAATATCGTTTTGGACTTTAAACCCAATTATATGAAAAAAGGATTATTATTGCTTATTACATTGCTTTGCTTTGCTCCTGCCCAATCACAAGTTTTAATTTCCCTGATATTTGGAGACAAACTTAATTCTCCATTTTTAGAATTCGGTTTAGAAGGCGGTGTCAATTTCTCAACAATTTCTGGTCTGGATACTTCCGGAACTAACCCGGGATTCAATCTTGGTTTTTATTTTGACATTCGATCCCATAAAAATCCAGCCTGGATGATCAATACGGGAGTTATTGTAAAATCGCCAATGGGAGCGCACGGATTACCAGTCTATTCTTTAAACGATGTTAATCTGGATAATACCTTCGCCGGCGGAAGTGTGAATCGTGAAATAAGATATTTTAACGTTCCAATTTTGATTAAATATCAATTCAAAAACGGAATTTATTTCAAAACAGGTCCTCAATTTGGTTTACTCGCGAAAGCTTTTGACGAATTCAAGAAAGAATACGATAAAGACGATGTTGTTTATAAAAAGAATATCAGAGATCAGATATGCGTTATTGATGCCGGAGTCGCACTTGGTGCCGGTTATCATATGAATGTTGGAAACGGCTTGAACATAACAGTTCAATATTACTACGGATTGGCTCCTGTAATGAAAGGTGACGGTCCAAATGTATACAACAGATCTTTGTATGTAACGGCGGGAATTCCGATTGGAAAAGGAAAAGCAGCACAAAAAAGAGCTGAAAAAGCAGCAGAACTCAATAAAGTAATCCTTCCGGAAGATGAAGCTCCGAAACCTAAAAACTAAATTTGCAGCTATTGATCTAAAAGACAAATAGAACTTTAAATCAAATATCTTAGCCAGAAACGACAAAACTTAGATTTGTACACATTTATACTCAAAACAAATAAAAACAGCTTATATGAGCTGTTTTTGTTGTTAAAAGAGGGATCTGAACAGCTAACTAAACATTTTCTTTTGATGAAAAACATCAATCTCTAAAAATATCCGAAACCGAAACGAATACTATTTGGTAAAAAGAAGATCAACGAATAACTTTTATAAAGCACACTATTTGTAGTTTTGATAGCGTTCATAGCTAACAATTCGCCAGTATTTACAAATAAAGTAAAGGATTAAATATTACTCATTAATAATACTGATAACCAATATATAAAATTATTTAATTAATTAAAAAAGCATAAGCTTTCATCTAGTATTACTTAACAAATTAAAACAAACTCGTCAGACCAAACTTCCTTAAAAGAATGTCTTGAAGATTTCTGCGAGGAAACAGGAAATACCATTTGCAATTCAGAACCTTTTTAAGTCAAATTATTCAACATTAAAAGCTGAATAAATTCATTTAAAAACATAAAGCTTTAATTTATATAACAAAAACTAACTATCCAAAAATAAAACATTTAAACATTAAATAAAACATAATATTTCAAATAAATACAGATTCATAAGACCTTGCAAACGGATTCTAAGAAGGCAGAATCAAAAATCATATCGAAAACGCAAAAGTCAGAATTAAAAGAGACTAAAACTATGATTTTCTACATTCAAAAAATTACAAAACCTGTATAAGAAAACTAAAAACTTCACCCAAAAATCAAACATCAAAAATTCGTTTACGTATCAAAAAATTTGTAGTTAAATTTGTCATTATTACAAAAAAAGTCCCATAACTTAATATTATACTTAAAACATAAACAGCTAACACAGAATGATTTTTAAGTTTTATATAAAGTGATTAATTAATATCTAATAAATTTATAAAACGTTGTTACTTCTTTGCTTTTTATACCTCCTATTTCAAGAATTGACGATTATCCCCTGCTTTAATTTTCAAAATTGAGGTATAAAAAATCCCCAATTCTTTCGGAATTGGGGATTGTAATTATTTGTGTAATAAAATATTTTAACTTTTGTATAAGGGAAACAAATAAGCAAAAACATCAAAATCGGCATTATTGAAACTTAAAACAGACTCTATTCTTTAATTAAGTCTCGCAACCGTAAAAGAAATAAATAACATACCAGTTACGAGGATTAAAAAATAAACAAACTTTTTAATGTCTTCTAAGTTGCGCCCTTCTTTCAAAACTAACCTTTGAAAACTCTTTGAAATTAGCACTAAAACTGAGCTTAACAAAACGAATCCAAGTGCAATATTAGCTCCAATTCCTATTGGAAAACCTTTTCCTTGTGGATTAATAAAATTTGGAATGATAGCAGACAATAAAAGTACGTTCCAAACCACTACAAAAAATACAACTACCGGCTTTTTTATCGGAAAACTGCCTTGCCCCTGTTTCTTTATAATTTCTAAATCTGCTTCGGTTAAAACACTATTTGTATTGCTTAAAAACCCGGTTTTTTCAATTTCTTTAAGAACAAAGTCTGGATCTTTAAATGTCCAAAATATCACTTCTGAATTGTAACTTTCGATTCTATGAATGACTTTTATCCCATTTCCGATTACAGGAATTGATCTATAAGGTTTTAATTCGATAATATCTTTAGCCTGAAAAATTAAATTCCCCACAATTGAAGCGTTTATTTTTAAAACATTCTTATCTACATCTAGTTTTGCAAAAGGATAACTTGCATTTGCTCTTCCAATTCTTGCACCTCCTGTCAAGGTAAATTTTTCATTCATGTATTTTTTTATTTATGATAATACTCTTTTAAGTTTAATATTTTTATTAGACATTAATTCAAGATCCAATATCATCAATTGAATCCTCTGGTATAGCTTTCGGTTTAATTAATTTCAAACCTAATTTCACAATATAGATTACTATTAAAGCAAGAAAAAAGACCATTATAAAGAGAGCAACAAGATACGGCAAGTCTTTGGTCATCGATGATTTTATAAAGTTTATTACTGCTTCTATTAAAGTTGCTAAAGCAACTATTGATAATAATCCCGCAATAAAAATCAGAAAACATCCAGCAATCTTTTTTAATATGTTCATTAAATTC
This sequence comes from uncultured Flavobacterium sp., assembly GCF_963422545.1. Lineage (NCBI taxonomy): Bacteria > Pseudomonadati > Bacteroidota > Flavobacteriia > Flavobacteriales > Flavobacteriaceae > Flavobacterium > uncultured Flavobacterium sp. Next base: position 42,306 of record NZ_OY730246.1, on the reverse strand, counting down.
AAATCTCTTTTTAGATTCATTTATATTACAAACAAAGATATTGTTTAGGACTTCATCATTTTTAGTTTTCCTAAATATTCTCTTGAATTTGCAAAAACCCCTTAAACAATTCAATGTTTAAGGGGTTTTTATTTTAGGTTCTGAGTTACTAAACTAAAAAACTTAGAAACTTAGTGTCTTATTTCAAAGAAGCCATATCAATTACAAAACGATACTTAATATCTCCTTTTAATAATCTTTCGTAGGCATTGTTTACATCATTTACACCAATTATTTCGATATCAGCAGTGATGTTGTGTTCAGCACAAAAATCAAGCATTTCCTGAGTTTCTGCGATTCCGCCGATAAGAGAACCTGCAAAACTTCTTCTTCCCAAAATAAGGCTAAATGAAGTTACAGGAAGCGGTTCCATAGGTGCACCAACCAAAGTTAAGGTTCCGTCTACTTTAAGCAAGTTTAAATACGAATCGATATTGTGCTCTGCCGATACGCAATCTAAGATAAAGTTCAGGGTTTTGGCATGTTTTGCCATTTGCTCAGGATCTGTAGATAAAACCACTTCATCTGCCCCCAAACGTTTTGCATCTTCCGTTTTAGATAATGAAGTTGTAAAAACTACTACATGAGCGCCCATTGCTTTTGCCAATTTGATTCCCATATGTCCTAAACCGCCAATACCAACGATTCCTACTTTTTGTCCGGGACCAACTTTCCAGTGTTTTAACGGAGAATAAGTGGTAATTCCGGCGCAAAGTAATGGTGCAACTCCTGCAAGATCCAGTTTGTCTGAAATATGCAATACATAATTTTCATCGACTGTAATACTTTGAGAATATCCTCCAAAAGTTTGTCCGCCCAAATGAACGTCAGGTGAATTGAAAGTTAAAGTACTTCCGGCATCACAGAATTGCTCTAAATCATTTTTGCAATGTTCGCATTCTCTACAAGAATCAACCATACAGCCTACTCCCGCCAGATCGCCAACTTTGAAATGTTTTACATGATCTCCTACTTTTGTTACTCTTCCCACAATTTCATGCCCCGGAACTATTGGGTAAATTGTTCCGTGCCACTCATTTCTGGCAGAATGCAAATCTGAATGGCAGATTCCACAATATAAAATCTCTATTTCTACATCATGTGTCAATATAGTTCTACGTTTGATGTCTAATGTTTGTAATGGTGCTTCGGCTGCTTCTGTACCAAAGGCTTTTATGTTTTTTGTTTCCATATTTGTTTTTTGTTTAAAGTTTCAGGTTTTCTTTGTTTCAGGTTTTAAAAATGCCACAAAGGCACTAAGACACAAAGTTTTTTTGCGTTTTATATTGGTGCAATTTCATGCAGATTTAAGTTGATTTTTTATTTCTCGTAAAGTCGCAAAGTTTTTTCTCGCAGATTTGACAGATTAAGCGCGATTTTTTTTGATTATTATTACGTAATTAGACTTGACATATATTCTTTTATTCTTTCAAACTCTTGTTATGCGTTCATTTTATGAACTTTACACTTCGGATATTTTAAAAAAAGAACATAAAATCTGCTCAATCTGCCAAATCTGCGAGAAAAATTCATACTAGTAAGTCAAAAGAGAATAAGTTTCTACATTAAAAAATTATCTAATTTTCTAATTGACAAATTATCTAATTAATCTACTTTCCAAAACTGTAATACTCTTCATCTGTAACGCTTTCCAGCCAGATTCCTTTTCCTTTATCTATTTCTGTAATAATGGCGATATGCGAAAATCGGCTGAAAGGTGTTGCACCATACCAATGCTCTACGCCCGGCAAAACAGTTACAACCTCATCTTTATGAAGTAATCGAATTGGGCTGCCTTTTTCCTGAAAATATCCAATTCCGTCTGTTGCAACAAACAATTGCAAAGTGGGATTAATGTGCCATTTGCATCTCGCACCAGGTTCAAAAGCAACTTCTTTGATTACTGTATTATCAGGGTGAATATTACTGGTTTGTTTTTTATAGGAAACATTGCCTGTCATAAAAGTATTTGGGATTTTTCCTTCTTCAATAACGGAAGTATAAAGTGTTGACATAAAAATTGATTTTTTGAGATTGATTTTTTATTTAAAAATAATCCAACAATAAGCTGCTGCTTTAATTGTCAGACAGAAACAACACCTTTACTTTAATTATTTAAAGCTATTGTATTGTTCATCGGTTACCGGTTCAAGCCAGTCTACAATTCCTTTTTCTGTATTTGTACTGATAGCGATATGAGTAAATTCGCTGTCTGGAGAGGCTCCGTGCCAATGTTTAACTTCGGGCTGAATGTTTACAACATCGCCTTCTTTTAGCAATTGGATTGGTTTTCCAACTTCCTGATAAAAACCTGTTCCCTGGGTAACGATAAGGATCTGACCTCCCGGATGTGTATGCCAATTGTTTCTCGCTCCGGCTTCAAAAACTACATTACCCACTGCAGTATTTAAAACAGGATCGTTTGGAACAAGCATTTTTACCCATGCTTTTCCTGTAAAGTAATCAGCTGAGGCTAAATCTCCTTTTGGAAAAATGGTTTCTTTTAATTGATTTTCGGTTGCTTTCATAATTATTTGTTTTTAATATCAGTGCCAGAAACTAAATCAGAAAGCTAGAATGCGCTTTATAGAAGTTGTATTTAGTCAGCGAAAAACCGATAAGTGGTTAATACTAATTATTTCATGGCAAAATTACTTTAGCAATGACAATTAGAAATAACAATAATCAAACAAAAAATTAAGAATATGAAACAATTTACATCCTTAGCGATTTCGGAATTGTTCCGGTGAGTCTTTTAAAGTAGTTATTAAAATAGCTCGGATATTCAAATCCAAGAGAATATCCAATGTCTGAAATACTCCAATCTGTGTGATGCAATAATGCTTTTGCTTCACTGATGATTCTTTCTGTAATGTGCGCTGTGGTTGGTTTTCCTGTAATTTCTTTTACAGAACGATTCAAATGATTTACATGAACTGCAAGACTTTGTGCATAATCCTGAGGTGTTTTTAATACCAATGGTTCGTTTTTTGTCTCTATTGGGAATTGTCTTTCTAATAATTCCAAAAACAAAGAGGTAATTCGTGATGAAGCATTTTTATGTTTAAAGAAGTTTTCTGAAGGCTGCATTTTCATCGATTCATGAATAATCAAGTTGATGTAGTTGCGAATTAAATCATCTTTAAAAACATAATCTGTATCTTGCTCTTCAATCATTTTTCGGAATAACGAAGTTATAAATACTTCCTGTTCAGCCGATAAAAAAAATATAGGTGTTCCGCCAATTTTAAACAAAGGTGATTCGTGAAGACTTTCTGAGCGATCATTTGCTTTTAAAAACTCTTCGGTAAAAACACAGGCATAACCGTTATAAGCCGGCGAAATAATTTCCCATGAATATGGAATATGCGGATTTCCAAAGAATAATATCGTTCCGTCAGTTTCAATTCCGCGATCTGCATAATGAATAAGACTCTTGCTTGTATTAATACAAATTTTATAAAAATCTCTGCGGTTATACGTTGGTATTGAGCTCACGTCGTTACTTACCTCATAAACTTTAAAACCTTTTAGTTTTAAATCTGAAGTATTAAAATCAGCTGCCTTGGAAATTATTTGATTATTCATCTGACAAAGTTATGAAAATCAAACAAAAGTAGCGTTTTAATAATGTTAAAGAATAGAAAAGCTTTTCTGACGCTTAGATAAACTGCAACTTCTCTTCTTCTAAATCAAGATAAAGCAAATGCCTGCGAATAATCTCTTCATCCAGAATCTCTTCCTTATTTTTATCCAAAAGCCATTTTCGTTGATGCTCGAGTAAATTTAAATAAACTGTTTTGGCTTCATCAGACATTAGAATGCCATCATTATTAGTATTTAGATTAATATCTTCCCATTTAGAAGCAATTTGCTGCAAAACGGGCTGTCTTTCCAATTCGCTGCCATAAGTACTCTTTAAATGATTTAAAGCATTATCAACCAATTCTCTTTTAATCTGATTATAAATTTCCTCATGTGGCATTGTATAATCAGGATCCGGCATTTGAAATTTCTTAATTAAGTACGGCAATGTCAATCCTTGCAAAAGTAAAGTGGTCAGGATTACTACAAATGTTATAAACAAGATCAGATTTCGCTGTGGAAAAGGTGTTCCGTCACTCAATTGCACCGGAATTGACAGGGCTGCCGCCAAAGAGACTACTCCGCGCATTCCTGTCCAGCCAATTAAAATTGGACCTTTTAAACCCGGATACCTCCCATCTGCTACTTTTATAAAGTTTTTAGCAATCAAGGTGATAAAAACAGCGCTAAAAGCACATAAAACTCTAGCTACGATAAGCACTGCTGTAATTAATAATCCGTAACCAATTGCTGAAGAAAGACTAACATCTCCCAATCCTGAAACTATTTCGGGTAAGTCAAGTCCGATCATCATAAATATCAAACCATTCAAAACAAAACAAAAACTCTCCCAGACATTAACGCCTCGCAAACGTGAGCTGCTGCTTAAAAAAGAAAGTCTGTAATGCGATAATAACAAACCGCCGCTCACAACGGCAAGAACTCCTGAACTATGCACTTCTTCGGCGGCGATGTATATTAAATAAGGGGTTACGATCGAAAGTACAATATCAGTATTAGCATCTGTAGGCAAATATTTGTGTATTTTCATAACAATGAAACCTATACCAACTCCAATCCCCACTCCGCCAACCAACATCCATCCAAAACTTGCAATGGCATCCTGCCAGATAAATTGTCCTGTACCTACGACAATCAACGCAAATCTGAAAATAATAAGTGACGATGCATCGTTTAAAAGACTTTCGCCTTCTAAAATAGAAGACATTCGGCGAGGTACTTTTACAAATTTAAGAATCGCTCCTGCACTAACGGCATCTGGCGGCGAAATGATTCCGCCAAGCAAAAAACCAAGTGCCAGCGAAAATCCGGGAATAAAATGATTGGCTACCAAAGCCACAGAAAATGCAGTAAAAAACACGACTAAAAATGCAAAACTGCAAATAATGCGTCGCCAGCGCCATAACTCTTTCCAGGAAATGCTCCACGCTGCTTCATACAATAACGGCGGAAGAAAAATAACAAAAATCAGTTCGGGATCAATGCGTAACACCGGAATTCCGGGAATAAAACTGATTGCCAATCCTCCTAAAACCAACAAAACAGGATAAGCAACTTTGATTTTATTGCTTAGCATTATTAATAAAAGAATAACGATGACAATGATTAAATAAAACGGAAAATCGTGCAGCATTTGGAATAACTTTTGTTAGAAATATTTGTATACCAAAGCGATATAGAATCTCTATATCAGCTTTATAATGTCAATATTAGGAAATATTTTTATACAAAATACATTCAGATCTTAAAACGTAAAACATTGGCAGAAATCCTTTTTATTCTTTGAAGCTGATTATAGAAATCAATAAAACATCATTGGCAAATTGATTAATTTTTCTTTCAATTTCAGATACTAAAATGGCATTTAAAATTTAGAATCATTCTATTGGCACTACTTTGTTAAAATGATTTTCTTTGATGTAATTTTATATTAAAATTAAACAAAAACAAATTATCATGAGTGTTATTAAAGATGAAGAGAAGCTTCTTAGCACTATTAAACGCATTGATCAGAAGATCGACAAGATCAACGACCAAAAGATAATTGCATTTTTTGAGTCGCTTGGATTAACGGAAAGAGAAGATGTTCCTAAGGATTTTTTAAATTGGGAGACGATTCTTATTGTTGTGCCGGATCGTCATATCTCGCACGAACTGAAATATTATAAGTTTTCGATCTCAAGACTTTTTTTCGTTACAAATCCTTATGCTGATCAAATTCATATTTATGATTTTAACGAATGGAAAAACAGTACAAGAAACAAAACCCAACTCCAAATTAGGAAAATCCTCAAAACAAATTTTGGTGGCGTAAAGAAACCTCACACCGATTCTCATTAAAAAGTCCGATCATAACAAATCGGGCTTTTTTAATTAAAAACGCCTGCAATACTTCGCTAAAATATAAATTAGCTATACTTTTGGTTTAAGATCTAAACAACCAATTAATCTTCAAGCTGCTTCGATGAAATGGATTACCCGAGAAAGACCCAAAATTGACCGAATTGCCTGTCCGTGGTTAATAAAAAAGTTCGTTGATCAGGAAGCAGAATTCCTTTATGTTCCGTTTGATGAAGTTATTGCTAAAGCTACAGCATTAAATGCAATTCCGTTTGACATTCCTAACGTAGAATTTACGCATTATAATGACGAATGTACTTTTGATTATATTATAAAGAAATACCAAATTAAGGATCCTGCGGTTTTAATCATGTCCAAAATTGTTCGTGGTGCAGATACTGACAGACATGAAATTGCAAAAGAATCAGCAGGACTTTGGGCGATTTCAGCGGGACTTTCGCACAACATCACAAACGACGCTGAGTTGCTAAAAAACGGAATGATTCTTTATGATGCACTCTATAGCTGGGCAACGCATTTGTACAAACAAAATCATTTGCAAAATAGTCCGTTTGAGAATTTACTTCATGAAGTTTATAATAAATTACTGCTTGAAAAAAAATCAAGCAAAAAATCACCTTCGTGGGTTAAGGATTTAAAAGCTATTATTCAGGATCAAATAGATGCGCAGTTTACTTTTGATCTCAAAAAAATATCAAATGATTTAGAGCTTAATCCGTCTTATTTGTCCCGTGAATTTTCTAAATATTTTGAAGACTTAAATTTTGGAGATTATGTTAGAAAATTACGTATCGAAAGAGCTATAAATCTCATTCAGAATTCAACTTATACTCTTACTGAAATTGCTTATATGACAGGTTTTTCAGACCAGAGTCACTTTACAAGAATATTCAAATTACATACGGGTAAAAATCCTTCTTCATACAGAAAAAATACACTAAAAAGTAATCCTGATACAAAAGGTAAATAACGTTCTATTTATAGTTTTCAAGTCTTGATAGTTTTGTTTTATAAAACCAAACTATTATGAATTCGTTGAAACCTTTTATTATTTTAGTATTATTTTTATTAAGCACACCACATTTTGCCCAAACCACTTATCCTAAAATTACGGGATATTTTGGTATTCTTCATCCTATCGTAACTGTTAGTAATGAACAAACTACCTTAAATTTCAGAGATTATTATGCTATAGGTTTTCCAACGGGAATTAACATCTGGAAAAGCTCAAAAATAGGTTTCTCTTTTGAAATAGTTCCCAATATAAAAGCCGAAGATGGTCATGATAAAGTGACCAATATATTGTTTCATCCCGGCATTTTAGTCGCTTTAGGAGATGGTTATACTTTTGCCGGACGTGCAGCATTTGAAAGCAGCGGAAGATATGGTATAACGCCTGTAATCAATAAAACGGTTCTAAAAAGCGACAATTGTAGTTATTTTGTTGCTGTACCTCTTCCGGTTAGATTTGGTAACGATCATCCTGCTACTTTTACGGTTGGTTTTCAATTTGGAATTGCCTTTTAAAAACATCTTCAATTATGACAAATTCAAAATATACGTTAAGAGAATTAACTTTATACTTTCTGAAATTAGGCACTATTGGTTTTGGTGGTCCGGTTGCGCTTGTAGGTTATATGCATAAAGATTTAGTCGAAAACCGAAAATGGATATCAGAGGAAGAATACAAACAAGGATTAGCTTTAGCACAATTAGCTCCGGGGCCGTTAGCGGCTCAATTAGGAATATATCTGGGTTTTGTGCATTATAGAATTTTAGGCGCAACTTTAGCCGGATTTGCATTTGTATTGCCTTCATTTATAATGGTTGTGCTTCTGGGAATTGTCTACAAATTATATGGTGGTTTATCCTGGATTCAAGCCGTTTTTTACGGTGTAGGCGCTGCCGTTATTGGTATTATCGCAATAAGCTCTTATAAACTTACGGTGAAATCTATTGGCAAATTTAGTTTTCAATCTTTGCAGGCAAATTGGCTGTTATGGTTGTTTTTCCTTACTACATTAACCGTAACTTTTGTAACACAACAGGAGCCTGTTTTGCTGTTTATTGCAGTAGGTTTTTTATACATGATTATAAAAGCACGACCAAAATGGCTGAATTTAAGAGCTATAAACTCAGTTTTGTTTTTGCAAATTTCCTTTTGGAACTATGAAAGCTCAACTCTAACAAAAATCGCCATTTTCTTTGCTAAGGCGGGAACATTTGTATTTGGCAGCGGACTAGCCATCGTACCTTTTTTACATTCAGGTGTTGTAACCGAAAATCATTGGTTAACAGAGCAACAATTTCTTGATTCTGTTGCAGTGGCAATGATTACGCCCGGACCTGTAGTAATTACAGTAGGTTTTATTGGTTATCTCGTTAACGGATTTTTAGGCGCTTTGGTTGCGGCTCTGGCTACGTTTTTGCCTTGTTATTTGTTTACTATTGCACTGGCTCCTTATTTTCATAAAATTGCAGACAATACTTCAATAAAAGCATTTGTTGATGGTATCACTGCTGCCGTTGTTGGCGCGTTAGTAGGCTCTGTTTTTGTAATTGCTTCCCGAACTATAATAGATATTCCAACGCTATTAATTGCAATTATTACCGTTCTTGCTTTGCTTTATATAAAGAAAATTCAAGAACCGGTAATTATAATTGTTGCTGCTGCTTTAGGGATATTGATAAAGCTTATTTAATTTCAAAAATGCTAACAAACTTTTGTTCCAGTTTTTTTCTCTTTTTCTCTTCTTTCCATCTCGAATAGAAAGCCATAAAAAGTAAAAACAAATTGACAATTGTTGACGCTCGCCTAAGTCCTCTTGCAAAAAAAAGAAAAAATATATTAATTGCCAGTATAAGAACTATTGGAGAAAATCTTGCCCAAATTAATTGAAATTTATTATTTGGTTCAACACTGTAATCAACTTTAAGTGTATTATTAATGTTCTTATATTCTCCTTTTACAACATAAAATGTTGGTGATGCTATCGAATTTACAGTTAAACGAAAAGTTTTATCATCAAAAAGTCCGTAAAAAGGTTTTATTGCACCACTTATAGGAAAAACTCTAACCTGACCTAATGACGCTTTTGGAGAGCCAATTTCTGTGTTACTTTGTAATCTTGTACGGAATTCTGACAAACTAAGTTTTGAAGTCATTAAAATACTTTATTGATAGGTTAAGCAAATTTGCTTCAGATTTTCTTTTGTTTTCATTTTTCAAGAATAATCTTTTTCAAAGCTTAAACTTTGATAAAAATTGAAAAGCACGCAGTTTTGAAGATTCTTCCAAAGCTAGGCATTTAGATTATTCTATAATCTCAAAAATTTTAATAAACTTCTGCTCCATATTTTTTCTTTTATGTTTTGTATCCCATCTTGAGTAGAAAATTATAAATACGATGACAATATTCACAAGTATATATAGCTCCTTCGGCACTTCTTCAGAAAATATTAATAATAAATTCATTGTAACTCCAGCAAAAATTGGAACCCATTTTATCCAAGTTAAATAAAACTTTGGACTAGGTTCAATATTATAATTGACTGCAAGTGTTCTATTGGTGATTTTGTATCTTCCTTTGATGATGAAAAATGTTGGTGACATTGTGGAATTCATTGTCAAGCGAAAACTTTTATCATCAAAAAGACCATAAAAAAGCTTTGAAGTTCCATCAAATAAGGTAAAAATACTAAATGGACCCAGTTTTAGTTTTGGAGAACCAATTTCTGTGTTGTTTTGTAATCTTGTGCGGAATTCTGACAAACTAAGTTTTGAAGTCATTAAAATTTCTAGTTTTGTTGCGGAGTCAACAAGCTTTTCACCATTTCATTCAGGGCATTTCCGCGAATATTTTTGGCTAGAATAATTCCGTTTTTATCTATTAAAAAATTTAACGGAACAGATTGAAGCATATAATCGTTAACAACTGGAGATTTCCAATATTTTAAATCACTTACTTGTGTCCACGGAAGTTTTTGTTTGGCGATTGCTCCTAACCAAAGCGGTTTTTTAGTATCCATAGAAACACTGTAAATAGTAAACTTATCAGGATAAGTATTGTATAATTTTATCAATTCTGCATGTTCTTTTGCACATGGTCCGCACCAGGATGCCCAAAAATCAACCAGAACTAATTCTCCTCTAAAAGAAGAAAGTACAACATTACTTCCTTTTGTATCCGGAAGATCAATTTCAGGAGCAATATCTCCTACTTCAACTCCAACAACCTGAGCTTTTGAGCTGGTTATTACACAACATAAGAATCCTAAAATAAGTAAAGTTTTTTTCATAATTGATTAAGTTTATTTAGATAAATTGGGGCTATCTGGATTATTTTTTATTCTCTATTTTCTAAATTATATTGAGTTAAAATATCATGCAAATATTACAAGATTTTCTGCTCGATTTCTTTTATTAAATCTTCTTTATTTTCAACCCAATCTAAAATGTAAAAGGTTCCTTTATTAGATATAATTTTGTGTGCCTGAGGAACTTTACTCAATGAAATAATAGATTCTAATTCTTTAATCTCATTTTTGTCATTTTCTGTAATTACTAATTTTTTTCCTAAAAATTCATATTCAAAATTTAGCTTTCGCTTAAAATTTCGATCAAAATAGAAAAAAGCAAAGGGGCTGAGTAAAATTATTCCAAAGAAAAACAATAAATTTTCAATAGGCAATGAACTGAATTTTGATAAAAGACCAAGTATGGCAATTACAATTCCACCTCCATAATATAGAAACATAAAATTTCTATTTTTTTTAATTTCTATTGCCTTTTTTTCTTCCGAAATCACGTACTTCATTTTCTATTGTCTTAAAATTGAGGCTGTTTTTTGCTTCAAAAAAATCAACCATTTTAAAGACAAATATAAATACTTCTTTCAATATATTTTTGCAAACAATTTTATTTCTAATTCTCTCCCCTCTCTTAAATTTTTGCTAAATATTTTTTCCTTAATTGATATATCGGGAAAAGTCGATATATTTGCATCATGGAAAATATAGAAATCTTTAAAGCATTGTCTAATAAGTCCAGATTGCAAATGCTGGAATGGTTAAAAGACCCCGAAATAAACTTTCCCGGTCAGCTCGAACATGGCGGATTTGAACACGGAGTTTGCGTGGGTCAAATACAAGCCAAAGCCGGCTTGACGCAATCAACAGTTTCTGAATACTTGTCTATTTTGCAACGTGCAGGATTTATAGAATCTAAACGCGTTGGTCAATGGACCTATTATAAACGTAACGAAGGTGCCTTTGAAGCACTCAGTAAATTAATCCAATCTAATTTGTAAATTACTATGAGTACAAACAACCTGTTTTCGCCATTTAACTTAAAAACGTTAAATCTTAAAAACCGAATCGTAATGGCGCCAATGACGCGCTCATTTTCTCCAAACGGAGTACCAACTGAAGACGTAGCTTCTTACTATCAAAAAAGAGCTGAAGGCGAAGTTGGTTTAATATTATCTGAAGGAACTGTTATCGACAGACCTTCATCATCAAATGATGCTAATGTACCTCACTTTTATGGAGATGAAGCTTTAAAAGGATGGAAAAAAGTGATTAATGAAGTTCACGCTGCCGGTGGTCAAATGGGACCACAAATCTGGCATATGGGAATTATGGACAATCATCATTCAGGGTGGGTTCCGCCAGTTCCTTTTGAAGGCCCGTCCGGTTTAAACCGTCCTGATTTTAGAAATGGTGTTACCATGACTGAAAAAGATATTGAAGATACAATTCTTGCTTTTGGTAAAGCTGCTGCTGATGCTAAAAGATTAGGTTTTGATACTATCGAAATTCACGGTGCACACGGTTATTTAATTGACCAGTTCTTTAGAGCCGAAACCAATTTACGTACAGATATCTATGGCGGAAAAACTTTGCCGGAACGTAATCGTTTTGCTATTGAAGTGGTAAAAGAAATCAGAAAACAAGTTGGAAATGATTTCGCAGTTATCATGCGTTTTTCTCAATTTAAACCTTCTGATTATAATTACAAACTAGCTAAAAATCCTCAGGAATTAGAAGCTTGGCTTACGCCTCTTGTTGATGCCGGGGTTGATATTGTACATGCTTCACAACGCAGATTCTGGGAACCTGAGTTTGAAGGTTCTGATTTGAACTTTGCTGGTTGGGCTAAAAAAGTTACCGGAGCACCAACTATTACAGTAGGTTCTGTTGGACTTTCAAATGATTTCTTTGGCGCTTTTGCAGGAGAAAGTTCTGAACCAACTTCATTAGAAGAATTAAACAGACGTTTCGACAGAGGTGACTTTGATTTAGTTGCTGTTGGAAGACCTCTTTTATCTGATCCAAATTGGGTTGCTAAAATCAAAAATGGTAAAACAGATCAATTGAAAGGATTTAGTAAAGAAGCTTTAGGTGCATTAGTTTTAGAATAAGTTTTTATTGAGGTTCAGAGGGGCAAAGGTTCAAAGGGACAGAGTTTTCCCTAATTGAACTAAATACAAAAGGGATGAAACCTCATGTTTTCATCCCTTTTTTTATATCTATACTATAACTAAAATTTGGAGGTACATAAACACAAGGTTTAAAAAACATTTTTTTTAGTGTTTATACTTTGAACCTTTGCTACTTTGAACCTTTGTCCCTTTTTTAAATATCTATAACTAACAAAATTATAAATTCAATATTGTTATTCGGCAATTTCAACAATAACGGGTTTTCTTTTTTGAAATTTACCTCCAAGCCAATTACGTACTGGTTTATCATAGAATTTCAGACATAAGTATGCAATTACGATACTGGAAACTAAAACTCCGATTCCTATAACGTAACCGTCTTTTAAAGGAATTTTATTTTCGAATACCCAAGCTGTGTACCAGTAAATTAATGGATAATGTATGATGTAAATTGGATACGAAATATCTCCTAAAGCTTTACATATTTTCAGCGAAAGCGGATTCTTTATCTCTCCTCCCGCTCCAATGGCGACAATTAACGGAAATATTAGAATAATACAGAATGATTCGTATAAACCATTCATCCATAAACTATTTTCGTCTCCAATTCTTGGTATACTGAATATTACCAAAATCATAATACTGCAAACCCAAAAAGCACCTTTTAGATGAATTAATTTTCCTAAACGGGAAAGTAAAACTCCGGCAAAAAACGGATATAATAAACGGGTAAACCCAACATTCATTTGTTCAAGATTTAATGACCAGCCGCCAATAACATCTCCTTTTGGTCCAAAAACAGTATAATTAATTAGCATTCCGGCAAAGATTAAAACAAAGATTCCCAAAACTTTATTAGAAAATTTACGGAAGAATAATGCATACAGAATATTAGCAATATACTCGAAGAAAAGCGACCATGCCGGCCCGTTTAACGGATGCATTTCGCCCCAGCCTCTTATTTCTAAAGAAGGAGGAATTGGCAGTAATGTAAATCCGATTACCATTGTTAAAATCACTTTCCAAACTTCCATTCCTGCAATTTGTGGAAACACGGTATCTGAAGCCTGAAAATAATAAAACAAAGCTCCAATAATCATCCCCATAATTACCATCGGCTGTAAACGGATTAAACGTCGTTTGTAAAATTCCCATGTGTTCATTTTCCCCCAACGATCATCATATGCATACGCCACAACAAATCCAGATAATAGAAAGAAGAAATCAACAGCCAGATAACCATGATTCATAATTTGCTTAAAGCGGCTTCCTTCATTAAAAGTTTCAAAAATGTGGAAAATAACGACTAAAAGAGCGGCTACTCCACGCAGGCCGTCTAAAATTTCATAATGTTTTTTTGGTTTAATATCCGTCATAAAAAAATGGTTAATTGGTTAGTTTCTAATTGTTAATTATAAATGGCTAATTGTTAATTTGCATTTCTATGGTTTTTACGCAACAATTTACAATTAACAATTAATAATTGATAATCAACAATTAAATAATTATTCCTGATGATTTTTAAGCCATTCTAATCGGCGTTGATCCGGTAAGTGTGCTACTTTGAAATTCTCAAATTTGGCTTCAAAACCTTTTCCGTCCGGTGATGCAGCCATTAAACCTACCATAACTGGCGTGTTGTCCTGCAATGGCGCATTTCTGGTCAGAATATAGTTTTTATCATCATACGAAAAGAAAACCTCAACAGCATCTAATCTTCTCACGACTTTTATCCATACAAATGGCGGTGCTTTATCCAGAGTAGTAACACTCCAATCGCTTTTATCGTGCGTTACAACTGTGCTGATATTAAATTTTCCATCCACAAATTCAACTCCGGTTTTGATATAGTTTTTCTCATCAATTCGAAGCATTAAACCCATTTGGTCAAAACGAGCGATATAATTACCCGTTAGTTTTACTTTAGCTTCAAATTCTCCGCCATAAGTTGCGTAGTAAAATGGCGCATCGTCAACCGTGAATCCGTAATGCGAAATGCGCCAATAATCGCTATTTGCAGTAACATTCATAATCAAAGCGTTGTTTTTAATTTCCCATTTTTCAGGTTCATTAAACCATTGCATTTTACTTAATGTCTGCGCCGAAAGGTTTTGTGCCAAAAATAAAACCAAAACACTTAGTACAATTTTTTTCATATCATTTACTTTTAACAATAAACATTTTTGCTTTTTTACTCTTAAGAAATCAAAAATAAAGCTGCAACTTTTTACAATTGCAGCTTTACAACCAACCAATTTAGAAATAATAAAAACTATTTAAGTGAGAAACCCACTTTAGATTTTATGTCTGTAGACGATGCCCCAATAATTGCTTCAAAGTCTCCAGGTTCTGCAACCCAGTCATGTTTTTTATCATCAAAAAAGCTTAAAGCTGTTTTATCAACTGTAAAAGTTATCGTTTTTTCTTCTCCCGCTTTAAGCGAAATTTTCTCAAACCCTTTTAATTCTTTTATCGGACGTGGCAATGATGATTTTAAATCACTGATATAAAGCTGAACCACTTCAGAACCTTCGCGTTTTCCTGTGTTTTTAACTTTAACAGAGAATGTAATTTGATCTCCGGCTGACATTTGTTTTTTATCTGCCGTTACTTTTCCGTACTCAAAAGTAGTATAACTCAAACCATGCCCAAAAGAGAATAATGGTTTTGCTTTTTGTTTGTCAGCCCAACGGTATCCAACAAAAATGCTTTCGTTATACGTTACCTCATCTCCACCAGGAAACTCCCCTAATGCGTGTGCACCGTTATCAGATAATTTTACTGGGAAAGTAAACGATAATTTTCCGGAAGGATTAACATCTCCAACCAAAACTGCAGCCAAAGCATTTCCTGCTTCTGTACCTAAAAACCAACCTTGTACGATTCCCGGAACTTCATTAACCCACGGCATAGCCACAGCATTTCCTGAGATATTTACAAAAACTATGTTTTTATTTACCTTAACCAAGTCAGTGATTAATTTATCCTGACCGTATGGAAGACCTAATTCTTTGCGATCATGTCCTTCAGCATCCTGATTATCACTTTTATTTAAACCTCCAATAAAAAGAACAATATCAGCATCTTTAGCTACTTTTAAAGCTTCGGCAGTCAATTCAGCAGGAGAACGTTTGTCTTCTAAACTTACTTTTGCCACTACTCCATTATAATTACTTGTTGGATCTCCAACATAACCACGAGCGTAAACAATTTCAGCTTGGTTGCCAATTCTTTTCTTTAATCCTTCAAGCGGAGTAATTTCATATCTTGCTTTTAGCGAAGAACTTCCTCCACCAACTGTCATCATTTTAATAGCATTCTCTCCAATAACTGCGATTTTCTTAGTTTTAGAAAGTTCAATTGGCAGAATATTGTTTTTGTTTTGAAGCAACACAATTCCTTCTTCTGCAATTTTTAAACCTGTTTTAGCGTGTTCTTCTGTCCCAAAAGATCCAAAAGGCCTGTTTTGATCCATATTGGTTAAGAAAGATAAACGTAAAATACGACGTACTTTTTCGTCTAATTCTTTAGTTCCTACTTCACCTTTAGCAATCATAGTCGAATATGGTTTTGCTAAATAATAGTTGTCATAAGCATTACTTGTTCCCCATGAAAGTCCGTTGGTCCAAGAACCAAATTCCATATCCAAACCATTGTGAATCGCTTGTTTTGTATCATGAACTCCTCCCCAATCTGAGATTACAACACCTTTAAAACCCCATTCTCCGCGAAGAATATCGTTTAATAAATACTCATTATGGCAACAATGCTGTCCTTTATATCTATTGTAAGATCCCATAATTGCCCACGCATCACCTTCCTGAACTGCAGCTTTAAAAGCCGGTAAATAAATCTCGTACAATGCACGATCATCAACAATAACGTTTACTGAATTGCGACCTGTTTCCTGATTGTTTAAAGCGAAATGTTTTACACAAGCTGCAACTCCATTTGACTGTACACCTTTGATATAAGGAACTACCATTTTTGAAGTCAGGAAAGGATCCTCTCCCATATATTCGAAATTACGACCGTTTAATGGGCTTCTGTAGATATTAACCCCAGGTCCTAACAATACATTTTTGTTACGATATCTTGCTTCTTCTCCTATTGATTTTCCATATAAAGAAGATAATTCTTTGTTCCAGGTTGCAGAAAGTGCTGTCAGAGCCGGAAATGCAATACAAGAATCATTTGTCCAGCCGGCCTGATCCCATTCGTCCCATTTAACTTCGGTACGAATTCCGTGTGGTCCGTCAGTCATCCAGTTTTCCGGAATCCCTAATCGGGGTACACCTGGCGAGCTAAATTTTGACTGTGCATGAATCATGGCAATTTTCTCATCGGTTGTCATTTTAGAAAGTGCATCTTCTACACGCTCATTAATTGACTTTTTACCATCTAGATAAACCGGAACTTTATTTTGTGCATTCACACCAAAAGAGCCTAACAAAAGTAAAACAACAATTGTTTTAACGTTTTTAAACATAACTATTAATTTATTAAAGCATTTAAATTATAATTAAAGATTACTGTTATCGAAAGCGCCCTTTAATAATATTGTAAAGCTAAAACGTTATAGTTCGTGTTGAATTTTTAAACGAAAAAAAGTAGTGAAATAAAAAACCAAAATACTTATTATCAATTATTTAACGAAAAATAACCAGCAAAAAAAGTAGTGGCTTTAAAATAAATATTTAGATTTTTAAGCCAATTAAGCCAATTTTCATGACCATTTCTTCAAAATCATTTCGGGAAACTGCCGCTTTATTTCTTGCTCGTGTGCGATAATTATAAATTGTACTCAAAGAATATCTCAGGAATGCAGCAATTTTAACACTGTCCGTAATTCCAAGTCGGATTAAAGCAAAAATACGAAGCTCTGTATTTAGCAATTCACCTTGTTTTAAAACAATTTGTTCTTCGTTAATTAGTAAAGCATTAAAATCTTTTACAAAAGTTGGATACAAATTCAGGAAAATGATATCAAAATTCTTGTACAATTCCTCTAATTCATTATCAACTAAAGTGGTTGATTTTAAAATTTTATAAATTTCATCGAATTGTTTAGCCGTCGCTTTCTTATTCAAAATAATGCGATAGTTCTCCAATTTATTGATATAAGTTGAGCATAAATTAAAGAAATGCGCAATATACTCTTCCTTGATATGATTGGACTCTGACAATTGTGCATTACGTTCCTGCAACTGATTATTAGTTTGTGTAATATCCTGATTTAACTCGGCCAGTTTTTGGCTTGTTATAAAAAGCTCTCCACGAATTCGGGATACCTTTTTCATTTGCTTGTAAACATAAATAATGGTCACAATCAAAAATGCCGATAACAAACTGATACATAAAAGATACAATTGCAACTCGGTTTTTCTCTTGGCTTCCTTCTCTAAATAAACGGTATTAATTATCGAATAAACCTCAGACATTAAAAGCGTACGAAACTGAACATTGCAATAAAGCGCATCCTCAATAGCTGATTGTGTTAGTTTATACGCCATATCGACATCGCCGATTTCATAAAAAACCAATGCCAGCTCCTGAAGCGATGCATTATCTTTATTTGCATTTTTTAAATCTGAAGTAGCCGAAAGTGCATAATATTTCTTTCTTGGCTCTAATTGATGCCTTGCTTCATAAATACTGCCCAGAAGATAGGTAACCATTGCGTATTGAGGGTTATCTTCTTTAAGATTACCAAAAAGCTGTAATAATTGCTTCTCAGCGATGTCGTACCTTTTATTAGACATCACTTGCTGAATCTTATTAATCTGATAGTTTAACGTATTAGGTTCTAAAATACTAACCAAAGAATCACGATATTCTCGTATTTTCTGCATGTATTTTATATCATAACTATTGGCCGCATAATGCTCAAAAAACTCACGATATGCAATGTAATAGGTTTCAAGTAGTGATTTTGATAATGTTTTTTTATCAATACTCTTTAAGATAGCTTCAGATTCACGGTATTTTCCTGAAGACGAATAAAGTGTGACCAATTGTAAATTTGCTAAGTTTAGCAATTCAATATTTTGAAGTTCACTGGCTATCTTCAGATTCTTTTTGACATAAAAAATAGCCGAGTCTGAATTGAATTTTAGATATTCTGTATATAAAGTTTTGTTGTAATTGTATTCTTGTTCTTTAGTTAATTCATCAGATTTAATTTTCTTAAAATTGAGAATACGTTCTTCTTTAAGCCTAACATAATGGCCTTTATTTCTTAAAGCATCATTTAACTTTGCTAAAATAGTATCGATGCTGTCTGATGAACGAACAGGATTACTTAAAAGAACGAACAGAAAAAATAACAGATAATTTTTCAAACCAATAAAAATATAATGAGACTTACAAATATAAGAAAGTGTAAATACAAAAATGAATTATTTAGTAAGTCGCGAGTTTTGAATTTCGTAACAAGAAAATCAATAAAAAACATTTTATAAAAATGATTTTATGCTAATCAAGATAATACTTTTGTAAATTTGATGGTAATCTAAAACATACATACTCATGCCACACTTTGTTATTGACTGCTCTGAAAACGTAATCCGATTAAAATCTGCTGACGAAATAATGCAGGAAGTTTATAATTCGGCTTTATCAACTGGTCTTTTTCCTGCTTCTGAAATTAAGGTCCGCATTAATCCTTTTGTTTATTATAACAACGGTAATTCTTTGGAGGATTTTATTCACGTTTTCGGATATATTATGGAAGGTCGAAACACGGATCAAAAAGCCAATTTATCAAAAGGTATTGTATCTAAACTGAATTCTATACTTCCTGAAGTTCCGGTTATTTCAATTAACATTAGTGATTTTGAAAAAGCGAGTTATTGCAATAAAACAATGGTATAGATATAATTTTATCTTATCAATGATATAAAAATAATTATATCAATTGCGTTTTTGATATAAGAAAAAATGCTTTTTTGCCACAGATTAGAGGATTGAAAAGGATTTTTTCTTTGTGTAAATAGCGTGAACCTTTGTTGAAGTTTAAAACTTTGACAAAGGTTTTGTCGCAAAAAAAATAGCCGCGAATTCACGAATGATTCTGGAAAATCTTTTAGAATAATTCGTGAATTCGTGGCAAAAAAATCACTTAAGCTTGAACTTCCTAATTCCAACATTAAACAACGCAAAATTAAAATGAACTTATATAACTTATATGGTAAAAAAATATGGCAAAAAAACTACACCACAATTGGCGCTGCCAGACAACTCTCAGGAAT
Organism: uncultured Flavobacterium sp.; assembly: GCF_963422545.1. NCBI lineage: Bacteria > Pseudomonadati > Bacteroidota > Flavobacteriia > Flavobacteriales > Flavobacteriaceae > Flavobacterium > uncultured Flavobacterium sp. The sequence goes on along the minus strand of NZ_OY730246.1, from coordinate 22,607 downwards.
ATCAAATGCATTTACTAACGAAACTGCATCTGGTCGAATATCCCAACAAAGCTGATTGACCATTTTACGAATTGCTTTGGTTTTTGCTGCTTCCATATAACCGTCTTCCAAATACCAGGCTCTGTTTTTCTCTATTTGCGAAAGCGCATATAAATGATTCAGTTTTGTCAATACAGCTTTTGTCTTTTGGTCTTCTACTGCTTTTATTGCTAATTGAAATTGTTCCAAAACTACTCGCTCCAAATAAGCCTGAGCTACATCAATCATTTGATGCTGAACGACATTGAAAGCATCATAAGGTTCTAAACCGCCATCAACCAGTTTTTTGATACGTCTTGCAGCAGAAGCCAGAATTGTTTTTTCTCTATGAATAAAAGCTTGTAAATGAAATTCTTCGTCTAACAAATGTTCATCATCTGTTCTACGGGTTGCAATTGGATTCTTCTCCGTAATTGCCGTTTTTGCATTTTCGTATACATAATTAATGATTCCTGCAGCACCCATTTCGCCAAATGATTTTCTGAATTCAGACAAACGATTTTTGGCTACCAATTGCATCAAAACAGTATTATCACCTTCAAAAGTGGTGTAAATTTCGGTATCGTTTTTTAAAGCATTGATTCGGTTTTCAGATAAATAACCTTTTCCACCGCAAGCTTCACGGCATTCTTGCAGAATATCTCTTGTACTCCAGGTAGAATACGATTTCATTCCGGCCGCCAAAGCTTCAATTTCCTGCATTTCTGCTTCGGTTCTGTTTAGAAAACGATTCGTTAAGTATTGCAAGGCAAAATGTACGGCGTAAGTTTTTGCCAATAGCGGAATCAATCTTCGCTGGTGCATTCTGTAATTTAAAATCGGAACTTCTGAACCGCCTTCAGGGCCAAATTGTCTGCGTTGATCGCTATACCGAATGGCAATTGTTAATCCTGATTTGGCTGCAGCCAAAGCCGAACGCGGAATTCCGATTCGACCGCCAACCAAAGTACCTAACATCGTGAAAAAACGGCGATTATCACTCGGAATCGGGCTTTCAAATTCGCCTTTTTCATTTACAGAAGCAAAACGATCGAGCATATTTTCTTTCGGAATCACAACTTTATCAAAGCTTATAGTTCCGTTGTCTACACCGTTTAACCCCATTTTATGTCCACAATCGCCAATTATAACTCCTTTTAAAATATTTCCGTACGTATCCCGAAGCGGAACCACGAAAGCATTTACACCATAATCATGATCATCAATTATTAGTTTGGCAAAAACGGTTGCCATTTGTCCGTGAACCGCGGCGTTGCCAATAAACTCTTTTTGGGCATTTTTGTTTGGTGTATGAATTACAAACGTTTGATCGTTATGATTATAAGTTGCTGTCGTTTCCAATCCTTTTACGTTTGAACCGTGATGTGTTTCAGTCATCGCAAAACAGCCCGGAATTTTTAAGGTTCCAATATCTTTTAAGTATTTAGCATAATGTTTCTCCGTTCCTAACGATTGAACACTCATTCCCCAAAGTCCAAACTGAACACCAAATTTTATCACTAAACTTAAATCGTGATAACTCAGGGTTTCCATAATCGCAAAATAATCGGCTATGTTTTCTCCTCCGCCGTATTCCTTTGGATAAGCCATATTTCCAAGACTTTCAGCGGCTAAAATTTTACACCAATTAAATACCGTTTGGCGATAAACATTTATATCTGTCGAAGTTTCGTAAGCAAATTCAGGTTTTGAAATAATCGATTTGGCTTTTTTGATAATCGCAGCTTCTTTCCCATCCAGAAGTTCTGTTACTTTATGAATATCAAAATTACTGATGGTTTGAAAATTGGTGGTAAGTGATTCTGCTTCTGTTTTGAAATTCTGAATTGCTTCTTCTCCCAAAATTCCCAAATCATTTTCGAGTTTTATAAAATCAGATTTTAAGGCTGAAATGTCTACATCTTTTTCTGAAAGCGCCACGGCGATATCAAAAACAGATTTTATAGACGTTTTATCTTTTATATTAGTTTCAATTTCTAATTTCCATTCTGCAAGTTCATTTCGCGAAGGCGGATTTAAAACATCTACTTTAGAAAGAAGTTGCTGTTTTTCTTCGGGCGAAAGCCAAGCCAAATCATTTATAAATTTCTGAATAGTTGTAAACTCTTTTTGAGTCAGCAAATCATCAGACCATACTAAATAAAATAACGGAATAAAAGCTTGGAGTTTGGTACTTTTCATAAAGAATCTAAGTTTTAACTTTGGTTAAATTAAAGAAAATTACTGATTAAAGTACGTTAAGAATCTCACAATTAATTCGTCAATATTATAGTTATAATGCAAGAACTTGACATTGCATTCTTTTTAATTTAATTCGTTGGGTGTAATTAATAAAAATTCAATTAAACACATAGAAACATAGTTTTTAAACATAAAGAAGAGAGAATTTTAAAGAAACCCGTTTCTAACACATAGTTCGCTTTGTGTATTTTAAATAAGTGAAACGCCTTTTTTTAAACTAAAAAATCTATGTTTCTATGTGTTAAAAACAATTACAGTCAACGTGTTAATTTAACCGTTTACTTTATCATTCATCATTTTTCGAACAATCTTAATAACTGATTCTCTAGGCAGTAATCGTGGCAAAAAAGATTGCAGATAATTTACTGTCCCAACTATTTTGAAGCTTTTCTTTTTTAATAATGCCGAAATTGCCAGCTTCGCAACTGTTTCCGGAGTATCGGCAGTCATACCATTTGTGTTTGCCTTGGCTATAGCCTGAAAACCTGTTGTTGTATTACCGGGACAAAGCGCAGTAATGGTTACACCTTTCTTATAATATTCACCGTATAATGCTTCTGAAAAGTTCAAAACAAATGATTTACTTGCACAATATGTTGCAACATACGAGCACGGCTGTAGCGCTCCTGTAGAAGCAACGTTGATGATTCCGCAATCTCTTTTTTGCAGCATTTCAGGCAGTACGAGATAACACAATTTTACAAGTGCATTAATATTTACCTCAATCATTTCTTCGTATCCATCAATACTTTCGTCCAGAAAGTTGGTCCATTTACCAAATCCTGCGTTGTTTATCAATAAATCAACCGAAAGTCCGGCTTGTTTTATTTGGCTGTATAATTTTTCAGGAGTATCTTTTTTAGAAAGATCACCCGTAAAAACATTCACCTTAACCTTATATTGTTTTGAAATTTTATTTGTCAGATCTTTTAACTTGTCTTCAGATCGGGCTGTTATAATAAGGTTTGCGCCTTGTTTTGCTAATTCGTAAGCAAATGCTTCACCAATTCCAGATGATGCACCGGTAATAAGTACCGTTTTGTTTTTTACTGTTTTCATTTTTTATGTTATTTTCTGATGCAAAAATCATCAATAACTAAATGAATCCACTTGATGTATGTTAGGTAATTAACTGCCTTCTAATTCTGCTTAGGCTTTCAGGTTTAATTCCAATAAATGAAGCAATATACTGAAGAGGAACATTTTGTATCATCGAAGGAGTATCTTTTAGTATTTTCAAATACCTTTTTTCGGCCGACAAATCGATAATATCTTTTGTTCGCTGCTCATTATAGATTATCGATTTTTCATAAATAATTCTTGCGAAATCAGCCCATTTTTGATTCGTCTTACATAAAATATCAAAATTATCCTTTGTAATACGCAGGACTTCACAAGCGGTAACACACTCAACATTATCTAATGCAGGAGTTCCGTTTATAAAACTACTAAAAGAAGTAATAAAACCAGAAGGACAATTGATATGTGTTGTAATCTGATCGCCATTCTGATTGTAATAAACTCTTATAAAACCAGAGTTAATGAAATACAAATACTTCGCAATTTTGTTTTCAACTTCCAGAATTTCTCCTTTGTTGTAATCAATTGGTTCAAAAAGACTTTCGACCAATATTGTATCTGATTTATCAATCTCTATAATCTCTGTTACAAGTTTAAGCAGTTTATTATACATTATAATTTTATCTGGTTCATTTTTTTGTGTTACACTAAATAAAAGTACTTGAAATAATTTTAATTTAAGTTGGAAAATAAAAAAGTTTGCCACGAATTGCACTAATTTTTACTAATTTTTTTTCTTAAATCTGGCGATTAAAACCCATTAACAAAAACAATTACAATTCGTGAAAATTAGTGCAATTCGTGGCAAAAAAATCATAAAAAAAAACAGGAATGAGTTATTTTCATTCCTGTTTTGAATATCCTGCTAAGGTTCTGGTATTTTATCTTTTAAACCAATAAAAAATATAAAATACATTTAGCTATTTCAGAGCCTTTGGATATTGTAATAATCTTTGCTTAATAGCAAAAAGATGATGTGAATTAAAAACTAATACTGCAAGAAAAACGATTCCGTATGCCAGAATCTGTATTGGTCCAAATTGCTCTTTGTAAAAAAACATCGCCAATAGAAAAGCAATCATTGGATTAATATTTAAAAGCATTCCTACTGTTGATGAATTAATTCCCGAAAGGGCATATAAATTAAGGAACAACGGAAAGATTGTAAACAAAATTGCAATGGTCTCAATACAGAAATAAAACCTAAATTCTGTTGGAACGGGACCACTATAAGCCGGATAAAATGGCAATAGAAATAAAGCTGCCATTGTAATATGAAACGTTAGCACTATAAATTTATCAAAGCCTTTGTTTATACGCTGACTTACTAAATAAGACGCATAAGTAAACCCAATAATAATACTAAAAAACATATCCATAATATTGGCATACGATAAAAGTAAACAACCTGAAATGCTTAATCCAACCGCCATCCATTGCGTTTTACTTAGTTTTTCATGCAAAATAAAATAAGCCAATAATGTGGTTAAAATTGGACAAACTAAATAGGCCAAAGAAGTTGCTTTTACGCTAACATGATTCATTACATAAATAAATGTGAACCAATTTGCCATTAAAAAAACGCTTCCGCCAATATTAAGCAAAACGGTCTTTTTTTTCTCTGCTTTCGAAAATCCCTTAAAGACTTCGATAGCTTCTTTGACTTTTTTTCGTCTAAATGTAACAGAAATCAATAACATTAGAATGCTACAACTAAAAACACGATAGAATAGAATATCTAATGAGGCATAATCGTGTATTGGTTTTAAAGCCAAACTAAAAAATCCCCAGATTACAAAACATGTAATCGCAGCTATGTAGTATTTTGTTGTTTTCACGGAGTGTTTTTTTTAAATAATTTTCTGATGTAACAAATTTCTAAAAAATAAAACAGCAATACAGATACAGTTTTTGTAAATTGCACCATAACAGTTTTTATTTTGGTATGAAATCGCCATGATTCCAAATAACAGAATAAAATAAAGAATGGCGATACCTCCCGATAGCTATCGGGATCCGTTAAAAAACAAATATTAGCTTCGTATGAAAAATTCTAATTACTTATATCTTCAGTTTGCTGACAGAATCGAAAAACAGATAAAATCAGGCGTTTTGAATGTTGGAGACAAACTCCCGTCAATCCGTGAAGTCTGCGCCGAAACGGGTTACAGCATGAGTACGGTTAGCAAAGCTTATTATGAAGTCGAAAGCCGTTCTTTGATCGAATCAAGACCACAATCCGGTTATTATGTAAGTAATACTTCGGCCAGAATAATTACTGAACCTTCGCCAAGCAGTCCTATTTTGAGATGTCAAAACGTTGACCGACAAGATTTAATCGATCAGGTTTATGGCAATATGACGGATCAGAGTATTACGATGCTTTCGCTGGGTTTTCCGTCTAATGAATTGCTGCCTATTGCCAAATTAAATAAAGGAATGATTCAGGCAATGCGACAATTGCCCAATAGCGGAACGAGTTATGAGCAGGTAAAAGGGAATCCTAATTTAAGACGAGAAATTGCACGATGGTCTTTTACCTGGGGCGGATCGTTAACGGAGGAAGATATTATTACAATGCCGGGCTGCACCAGCGCCATATCGCATTGTTTGATGACGCTGACCAAACCGGGAGATACTATTATTACTGAAAGTCCTGCGTATTTTGGGATTTTACAATTGGCTAAATCTCTTGGTTTGTATATCATGGAATTACCCACAAATATGACAACTGGAATAGAATTGGAAGCTTTGAAAAAAGCGCTTTCGTCTAAGAAAGTAAAACTTTGTTTGCTGATGAGTAATTTTAGCAATCCGTCCGGAAGTATGATGCCAAATGAACATAAACAGGAAGTGGTGAGATTAATGGAATTTTACAATATTCCGTTAATTGAAGATGATATTCATGGTGATTTGTATTTTGGCTCCGGCCGACCAACGAATTGCAAAACTTATGACGAAAGCGGAATTGTGCTTTGCTGCAGTTCAGTTTCTAAAACTCTGGCTCCGGGATATCGCGTGGGCTGGGTTTCGCCGGGGAAGTTTAAAAAGGAAATTTTAAGGAACAAAATTTATCACACGCTCTCCTCTCCTACTATTACACATCAGGTTGTTGGGGATTTTTTGAAAAATGGCCGTTATGAAAATCATCTTAGAAAAATACGCCAAATCCTGAATCAGAATTGTAATAATTATATCAATACAGTTTTAGAATCTTTCCCGACAGGTACTAAAGTGAGTCAGCCTCAAGGCGGATTTTTCCTTTGGCTTGAACTTGATAAGAGCTTTGATACGGCAGCGTTTTATCATTTGGCAATGAAACACAATATTAGTATTGCGCCCGGCAGGATTTTCTCTTTGCAGGATCAATTTTCTAATTGTATGCGATTGAGTTTTGGTTTGCCATGGACAAATGAACTACGTCAATCAATACAAACTCTGGGAAGATTGGCGGGTAAATAAAATTTAATTAATCAATACTATAAACATTGCCAACGGTTTCAACCGTTGGCGCGCAATATATTAATCCCAAGGTTGAAACCTTGGGCTATAATTGAAAAAGACAACACCAATTAAGGTGCTGCCTTTTTAACAAATTAAAACCAATATTAATTTATAAAACGAAATATGCGTCGCTTAGCGCTTTTACAGGCTCTGGCTTAAGATTAAATTCTTTGATAATATCAAACTCACTTTGAAACTCGTTTAACATTTGCATCAAATTCTTCTCAATTGTATTTGCAATCGCAGTAACAGGCGTATCTGTTGGTCTGTTTTCAAAAGGATCCTGCAAATGAATTGCCATTCTTTCGATCAGGAAGAAAGTTCCTCCAATAATTGTAATCAACGGAACTGCAAACCAGCTCAACAAACTAATCAGACCAAAAGGCAATAACAGGATGAATAAACATAATGTCATTCTGATATACATGCTGTAAGTTGTTGGGAAAATAGTGTTTTTAATACGCTCACATTTTCCCATTGCATCACATAATCTTGTCAAAGTAGCATCCATTTCTACTTGCTGATACGTATTAAGACGTTTGTCTTTTCTGGCAATTCTTAAATCTCTTGCGTGAAGCAATAATATCGCATTTGGAATATTTTGATGATTTTTTATAAAGTTCAAATCTTCTTCACTAATCAAATCTTTGATTGGTTTTATTGCATCTTTATTTCGCAAAGCTTGCCCTAAACTATAACACCATGCAATTTGTCTTTTGGTGAAATTTTCTTTAAACTCATTTGCTTCTACAGAAAAATCCGGGTCTTTATAAAAAGTCAGCATTTGTCTTACCAAAGTTCTGGACTCATTTACGATTGATCCCCAAATAATTCGTGCTTCCCACCATCTGTCGTAAGCCTGATTTGATTTGAAAGCCAATAATAAAGATATAATTGTACCTACCATTGTTGGAATCGCGATTGGTATTTCGACAGCAATGTTGATGAAATAATGGTGAAAAATTTCAAACAAAATGGTATAAGCCATAACAAGCCCCAATTCTACTTTAATTTTTCCGATAACATATCGCATTGGTATTCTTTTCTTTAATAACATATTTTTCGTTTTTTAATTAAAACTATATTTTCATAGAAGATTCGGTTTTAAACCAACTCTTCATATAGCGAGAGCACCGGAAGTCCGAGTTTCTCATTTATATTTTCTTTTTTTGTTTTCTTGAATTTGATTTTCTCTCCTTTGCGTGTTTCAACTAACAAATCGATGTCATATTTTGAAATTGCTTCGGATAAATAAGGGGCAAAATTTTCGTAATTATCATCAAAATTGGCTGTTTGGCTAACGATTTCAAATGAGAAGTTTTCGTTCAAAAATTGCTGAACATCCTTAACATGCATGTTTGCCTGCCCATTTTCAATATAAAGTGCTTTATTAAAATCGTCTTTAGCCTGCTCAAGTCCTAAATGCAAAATGGGACATTTTTGGTTTCCGGCTAATTGAATGAGATATTGATGAATGCGTTTTGTTTCTTGTTTATAAGAATGTGTCAGCACTACCAATTTTACTGAGAAAACATCAATTATACGTTTAAAAATTGGTGATGAAAGCCCATATTGATTGTGTACTTTTATTTTACAATTTGGAGTATGTTCAATGATATATCTGCACGTTTCCAGCACTTCTTCCTGACTTGTTGTAAGTCCGGTTCTCATTTCACGCAAAAAATTTGACGAAGAAAAAGCATCCGGAGTATCAGAAACCATCATTAAAATAATTTCGCAGCCAGATTCTTTTGCTTGGTTAACTGCCGATTTTACAGCGCAAATAGTATCATCTTTTAAAGTAGTGGGTATAAGGAAATTTTTCATAAGTATAATTGTTTAGTTTATACATACAAAATAACTCCGCGTAAATTAGAAGGGTCTTAATCTAACATTAGAATTTCCTAAGATTCAACATTAGAATTTTTAATGTTGGCTTTTTTGCTATTTGACTTTTTAAAAATAATGGTTACAATAGTTCCTTTATTCTGTTCTGATTGTACCTGAATTTCACCATCGTGCATACGAATAATTTTAGATGCTAAAGGAAGCCCTAAACCGTAGCCAATATATTTTGCTGCAACTTTTCCTCTAAAGAAAGGTTCATATAAATGCGGGATATCTTCTGGCGGAATCCCAATTCCGATATCGTTAATTGCAATTTTAATCATTTCCTGATTCGCCGAAAGCGTTACAAAAACTTCATTATTATCCGAATATTTAACTCCGTTTGTAATAATGTTGTTTATCGCCAATTCTAAAAGCGGTTTATTGCAGGGAATCAAAAGCAAATTAGAATCTTTTGGAGCAAAATTAAGTTTGATACTCACACGATTGTCCGGATAAATCTGATCTAAATCTGATTTTACATCCATTAATAACTCATCGATTCTCGCAATATCTAATACTTGCTTTTTTCCATCGTAACCAGTTTGGGTGAGTTTTAGCAAGCTTTCGGTCAAATTTCCTAATCTCGAAGCCTGACTGTAAATATTCTCTAATGATTGAATGTATTCCGGAACTTCTCTCTCCTTCAGAAGCATAATTTCAGATTCTGCAATAATCGTAGTTATTGGCGTTTTTAATTCATGAGAAGCATTATTGATAAAATTAGCCTGAATTTCAAAAGAGGTTTCCAAACGATCCAACATATCATTAAAAGTCTCGGTCAGATCTGAAATTTCGTCTGAATTTTTAACTTCAGGTAATCTGTTATGCAGGTTTGAGGCACTAATTCTGTTTACTTCTTTGGTAATTCTTGCCACGGGATTAATGACACGCTTCGCCAGAAAACGCCCTAAAAAGAAAGCCAGAAAGATGAATCCTATACCGCCAAAAAACATGATTTTTACAATATAAATTGTCGTTGTTGGGCCTTTTTGATCTCGCGCGCCAACAATTACAATATACCGCTGATTATTCTCTGTAAAGATTTGTCCTAAATAATATTTATTATCAGTTTCAAAATAATCTTTACCTGTTTTTAGAATATTAGTATAAAATTCATTTGGCAGATTCAGTTTTGTGTTATAATCAAAACTATTGGCACTGTTTATTTTAAGAACAAATTCTTCTTCCTCAATAAGTTCTTCCAGTCCGTTTTTCTTCAGATTACTGTAGTATTTTATTTTTTCAGGGTCATTTTGAAAATGAATTGAAGCCACGATTTTAGCTCTGTCTTCTAATCGTTTTAAGAAATGATAACGATTATTTTCGCCAAACAATACAAAAACGATAATACACAATAAAAGTGTGCTAAACGTAGAAAGTGCTACATAAGTAAAAGTAATTTTTTTTCTTATATCCATTTTATGGCTTTAAAATATAACCTAAACCTTTCATGGTATGAATAAGTTTAGTCTTAAAAGGTTTGTCTATTTTTTTTCGCAAATATGTGATGTAAACGTCGACAACATTGGTATTCATGTCAAAATTAATATCCCACACATTGTCTAAAATCTGATCGCGAGATACAATTCTGCCACTGTTTTTTGCCAAATAATACAGTAATTTGAACTCTTTTGCGGTTAAAATAATCGATTCTCCATCTCTTTTTACAGATTTAGCTTTTCCGTTTATTTCCAAATCACTAATTACAATAGTATCAACTTTCTCGGTATCCTGATTTGCTCTTCGGTTTAAGGCATTTACCCTTGCATCAAGTTCTCCAAATTTAAAAGGTTTTACCAAATAATCGTCGGCACCGGCATTTAATCCCGTCACAATATTCTCTGAAGTTCCCAGCGCTGTCAAAAGCAAAACGGGCACAAAATTCTTGCCGGCACGCAGTCTTCTGCAAATTTCGATTCCGTTGATATCCGGCAGCATTACGTCTAAGATCACAACATCAAAATCATAATTATGCATCATTTCGAGAGCTGTTTTACCGTCAAGAGCCACGCTTACTTCATTATTGTTTTCGGCAAAACCCTTTCGTAAAATCGATAAAAGATTTGGTTCGTCTTCGACTATAAGTAATTTCATCTTAATTTGTGTATGGTTAACAAAAATAAGGATTGAGTTTAAAATACGAATCAGAATATTTTAATAATTATGATTTAATTGTGAAGAGCTTGATTTTTAGCCATAAAAAAAGCAACTCCGAAGAATTGCTTTTTTATATAAATGAAAGTTGTGTGTTTTAAAAAACTATTTTTTAAAATTAAAACTTAATGTTGCTCCTAACCCAAATTGGTAAGTACTTACATAATTCTCAACTCCAACCGGTCCATAATAAGTCCAGTAATAACTATTACCAACTCCTTTTGACATTGATTCAAGGTAGGCATTGATGTTTACAGATACTACTGAAGCTGTTTTTATTTTTACACCACCTTTAATATTCCATGCAAAACAAGTTTTACTTCCTGCCTGAGGTGTTTCAATAATACCAACTCCTAATCCACCTCCTAAATAAGGCAGCAGGTTTGAACCTAAATCAAAATAATGTGTTCCATCGGCAAGAATATAATTTAAAGCTCCTTTATCATTTCCAATATTAAGTTGATCTCCTGCAGGACCATAAAATGGCATTTTAGCATTTGCTCTTAAATATTTTAATTCAATTGAATTATTATCTGATATAAAGTACTCAAATCCTGCTCCGTATTGAAATGATTCTTTAACATCAGAAGAATAACCACCAAAATCGATGTTGTCCGAAAAATTGTAACTACCATATAAGTTTAGAGAAAAAGATCTTGCATCTTGAGCATGCATTCCAATGGCTGATAGAAAAACAACTAGTAATAAACCATACTGTTTCATAATTTTAATTTTTAAAAGTTAATTACAGCGAATATACAAATATATTATTATAAAATTCCTACAAATTTTAATATAAAATAAATATATTTCTTACTTAAAAAAAATTAAAAGGTCTCTCCGGCATTCAGGTAAAATCCTTTCGAATTGTTTCCCCAAGCATAATCAACAATTAAATTGGTTCGTGTTTTTTTATCAATTAAAATACGCAAACCAACGCCCACAGCGGGCTGAATCGAGCTAAAAAGGGCTGTATTTGTATCGGTATTGCTTGCGGTTACAAAATTTGTAAAAACAGTTCCGCCTAACATTTGATTGCAGGTAATTGGAAACCTGAATTCTGTAGAAAAATAAACTAATCCATTCCCTCTAAACAATCCCTGCGTATAACCTTCTCCACTTCGACTACGCTGATCCCAACCAATGGCAGGCAAATTTAAGTATGGGACTTTTCCTCTGGTTACAAATTGTCCGTAAGTCCAGAATGCTAATATATATCTTTTGTTTTTACTCGAAAGAGGAAAAAAACCTCGATATTCTGCATACAAAACATTACTATATTCCTGATTATTAAATAAAACAGGATTAAAACGATAATTAATATTAGCAAACGAACCATGAGTAGCATTTATCTGATTGTCTCTTGAATCAAAAACTAAATTAAGACTCATACCGTTTAAAAAATACTCTAAATCACTAAATCCGTATTTCTGACTGTAGTTATAATGATAGGTAAATTTCCCGTTTTCTACATCTAAATCCTCGTCTTTTATGCTCGAATACCAATCAAGATTTATTCCGCCGCCAACATAAAAATTCTTAGCTACTTCAAACGAAACGGTCTGGTGAAATTTGAAATAATTATAATCCATTGGTTGTGCAATAGAGTCTACACTAAATCCTGCTTCTTTGCTATGATGCGGAATAATATCTGTTCCTAAACCATAATTGGGCTGCGAGAAAATATACAATCTGTAATCGCCACTTAAAAAAATCCTGTTGTCTCTTAGCAGTATATTATTCTTAACATTAATAAGCCATTGGTCTTTGGTCGTGTAAGTAATCCCCAGATTAGCGATAGAATATTTGTCACCCTTTTGTTTTCCTTTGAAAGTATATTGAGCAACTCCGCCAAAAAAGAATCCCGTTGCAGGCTGAGAACCAATAGCGGGAATAACTAAGAAAAAATTATTTTTTACGGGTTTAGCAACTAAAGTAGAATCGGGTTTTTTAAAGATTTCCAGTATTGTTTTAGGCGGGCATAATCCAGGATTGCTCAATTCTGCTTGTGCAATCGAACCTAACGGAAGAAAAAAGAGAAATCCGAAGATTGCACATTTACATTGAAAATAATTATTCTTTAAAAAATTGACCATATGAAGTTTTATTTTTTTGAAATAATATTCAATCCTCATGTAAATATATAGCTATTTTTTAATATTTCATCAAAAAATTCTTATAAAAACATCTTTAGGTATAATTATTTTAACACATAGAAACATAACTTTTGTTTGCTTAAAAAAGGCATTTCACTTATTTAAAATACACATATTTGCAAAGAATATTATAAGAAACAAAAAAAGTCGCCAATACAACTGGCGACCTTATATTAAATGATTTAAGCAAATCTCTTATTTCGTAATAAACTTAGGATGAATTAGATTATCTAACGAATAAATCTCGTCCCATTTTTCCTGTGTAATTAGTTTTCTTTCGACTACAACAATTTCATGTACACTTTTATTCATTTTTAAAGCTTCACCTGCAATACTTGCACTTTCTTCGTAACCCAAAATTGGGTTTAGTTGAGTCACGATTCCAATGCTATTCATGACCATATTATAACAGTGATCAACATTTGCTGTAATTCCTGTAATACATTTATCAATTAAAGTCTGAATTGCATTTGAAAGATAATCCAGTGATGTAAACATTGCAAAAGCAATAACCGGCTCCATTACATTTAGCTGTAATTGACCCACTTCTGCTGCCATTGTAACTGTTAAATCCTGTCCAATTACATAAAAACAAGTTTGATTTACAACCTCCGGAATTACCGGATTTACTTTTCCTGGCATGATAGAAGATCCTGGCTGACGCGCCGGCAAATTGATTTCGTTAAAACCAGTTCTTGGCCCTGAACTCAACAATCTTAAATCATTACAAATTTTAGAGATTTTTACCGCTGTTCTTTTCAAAGTTCCCATAATTTGAACATAAGCGCCGGTATCAACAGTAGCTTCAATTAAGTCTGGTGAAAGCGTTAACGGAATACCCACTTCTTTAGCTAAATAATTCACGCAAATTTCAGGATATCCTTCTGGTGCATTTACTCTTGTTCCAATTGCTGTTGCTCCCATATTGATTTCTAAAACCAAACTTTGAGCTTCTTTTAATCTTCGAACATCTTCCCCAATTGTTGTGGCATAAGATTTAAATTCCTGCCCTAAAGTCATCGGAACGGCGTCTTGCAACTGTGTTCTTCCCATTTTCAGAACGCTTTTAAACTCTTCTCCTTTTGCTGCAAAAGCGACTTCTAAACCTTCTAATGTTTTGATGAAACTTTCCATTTTCAAGTAAAGGGCAATTCTAAAAGCCGACGGATAAGCATCGTTTGTAGATTGTGAACAGTTTACATGATTGTTTGGATGCAGAAAATTATATTCTCCTTTTTTATGTCCAAGATATTCTAAACCAATGTTTGCGATTACCTCGTTTGCATTCATATTCACCGATGTTCCTGCTCCACCCTGAATCAAATCGCTTACAAATTCCTGATCAAATTTACCAGCAATTACCTGATCGCTTCCGTAACAAATCGCTTCGGCAATTTTTGGATCAAGCGCGCCACAATCTTTATTGGCCAAAGCTGCGGCTTTTTTTACATAACCTAAAGCTTTGATAAATAATGGCTCTTTTGAAATTGGAATTCCTGTAATATTAAAATTTTCTACGGCTCTAAAAGTTTGGATACCATAATACAGATGATTCGGAATATCTAATTCTCCTAAAAAATCATGTTCTTTTCTTGTTGATCCCATATGATATAAATTGTTACGTTTTTACTTTAAAAATCAGTGTAAAGCTACACCAAATTAAGACTACAATAAAATATAGAATCTTAAAAAAATCATGGAATTTTCAGTAATTTAATGAAATGTTTAAAAAAGCAATATTCAAGTGATCTCAAAAACTCAAATTCTTAAGAATATCATTAATAGACAAATACAAGTCACCGAAAAACACTGAATCGTTTTTTGCCGCTATTTTTATAAAAAGCCCGCTTAAATAATGCTTTTAATTATTATCTTTTCACTCTCAAACAACCATTAAAAACAACATTGAAAAAAGAGTCTGAATATTTCCTTGATAAAGAATATACTACCAAAACTTATGGTAGAGACGATCTTAATTTTAAGGATTTTGAATGCTGTATTTTTAATAATTGTAATTTTTCTGCCTGTACTTTTTTAGCCGTTACTTTTATTGATTGCGTTTTTAATGACTGCATTTTTAATGAAGCAAAAATTAATTATGTAGCTTTTAGAACGGCAACTTTTAACCGTTGTGAGATCAAAGAAGTGAATTTTGCAATGTGCGACAAACTCATTTTTGAAGTTCATTTTTATGATTGCATTCTGGATTTTTCGAAGTTTTATACCTTAAAAATAAAAGGAACTACATTTACCAATTGCAGTTTAATTGCGGTAGATTTTATGGCAACAGATCTTACAAGTGTTTTGTTTGATAATTGTGATTTATATCGCTCTGAATTTGACAAAGCCATCGCCAACAAAGCTGATTTTAAAACAAGTTACAATTACACCATTGATCCCTCAAAAACTAAACTGAAGAAAGCTGTTTTTGCTTTGAAAGAATTGAAAGGATTGCTGTTTAAGCATGATGTGATTGTGAGTTAAAGGAAATAAAAAAGCCAGCTATAAAACTGGCTTTTGATTAATATATTTTTTACTTGGGAAATTACCCTACTATAACATCTCTTTTCATAATAAATAATTTTAAATTAATTTATATAACAATATTATTGATTAAATAATATATAACCTAATTATTACTGTTAATTGTTAGCCAACGCCTAAATCATCACCAGATTTAAATTTCTTATCTGTAATCACATCTTTCGAATAAAAATCTTTTACAAAAACATTCGTAAAACCGGACAATGAATGTTTTGCAATTACCGTAAGTCGAATATAGGATGAATTATCACTCCAATTTAATTCAATATCCTCAGTTGTACGAACTCGCATAGCATGCAAACCATTACTATCACTACTTTTTTTACTGGGAATATAAGAAATAAAATTATCTTTTAGAACGATATCTTTTCCTTGAATATTCATTCCTCCAACTCCACCCACTTGTTTGTAAAAAGTTGGTTCAACTCTGATATCAAATATTTCTGAATTTGTCTTATTGATAAATTTAAAAAAGTAGTTTGTTTGTCCTTCAAAGGTTACTTTACTTATATGGGAAGATATTTCTATTTTTACTCTTTTCCGATTCAGAAAATACATTAAAAATAAATATGATGATACTACACCAGTAATAATACTTATTAGTATTCCCAAAATCATCTCTTCCATTTCTATCTAATAATTAATTTTTGACAAATATATCTTTTTAAATTTTAACAAGTAAAATATTAATTTTTAATTATTACTCTTGTAAAATAAAAAACAGTTATTTGATAAAAATACTTCTTTTTAAAGGAATTTTATCGATGATATATTTTTTAAAATATTTTCAGCAACATTTAATTTTTTAACTCCATTTAACATATTTTTGTCACTCATTAATCAAATCAACAAACAAAATGGCAGAATTAGAAGTAATAAAACATACCAAAAAAATGCATAAAATAGCCACAAACAAGGAGCATACGTTTTTAGAAAAAGTAAAAGAAATTGGTTTAGAGATTTTTATTATTGTTTTTGCCGTTTCCTTATCTATTTGGCTTCATGGATGGAGCGAACACAAACACGAACAGGAACAAGTTAAAAAATTCCTGATCGGACTTAGATCAGATATTAAAGGTGATGTTGCTGATAGTAAAGCTATAGTTAAGCAATATCAGGATTTTGGAAAAACATACGAATATCTTAGCACTTTAGATAAAAACAAACCTTATGAAAAAGAGGCACTAAAGAAACAATTACCATATATTAATATTAATACCTTCTTAAGACCTAATATTTATCGTTTTAATGGTTTTGTGTCTTCTGGCAGAATTGGAAATATCGAGAATGATTCTCTTTCTTTAAATATTCTAAAATACTATCAGCAAACACTTTCGGAAGTAAATTCATCAGAGTCCGGGTGGATGTCACAGCAAAAAAAGTTACAGCTCTTTTTAGACGAAAATTTAAATAATCCGGAAAGCATTGAAGATAATTGGAGCTTATTAACCACTCCTAAAGGAAAAAAATTGACAAAAAATCTAATTCCGTGGGATCAGATTTATAAACGATACGATAACCTAATCAAGGCCGGAGAAGTGATTATCAAACAGATTGATGAAGAATATGGCATGAAAGAATAAGTTTTTGAAAGTAATACTATTAAATAGAAAGACCTGATTTCAATTTGAATGTTGAAATCAGGTCTTTCTATTTTTTAGAGTCTTTTATTTGATAATTTATAACTTTTTCTCCATAACATAATCTTCCATCAAATAGCCATTCCCGATTTCAATATCAACTTCTTCTTTAATTTCAAAACCTATTTTTTTATAAAATCCTAAAGCCGAATTAAATCGGTTTACGTTTAATGATAAAGCTGTAGAGTTGTTTTCTAAAGCTAAATCTCCAATTTCATCCATAACTTTTTTCCCAATTCCTTTTCCTTGGGTTTCCGGAAAAAGATAAATTTTATGAATTTTGGTTAAAGCTTCTCCTTTGTAATTATGCTCAATTCCGATAAATCCAATATTGTTTTCTTCTTCGTAAATCATATAAAATAATTGTACTTTTTTGTCATATTGCTCGGTTAAGGCTTCATCAGAATAAAAAAGACCCAACATATAATCTAATTGTTCTTTTGACAAAATTTCACCGTAAGTAATTGGCCATGTAATATTTACTATATTCTGAATTTGTTTAATGTCTGTTATAGTTGCTTCTGAAATTGTAATCATATTGTATTTAAATGCTTTTTTATTTAGTAAAAATTTGATTCTCCTGTTCGCTTACTCTTATAAAGGTGGTTCGTTTGGTGAGCTCTTTCAATCGCGAAGCGCCTACATAAGTACAAGTACTTCTTAAACCTCCCAGAATATCCAATACTGTATTGATTGCTTTTCCTTTAAAAGGAACCTGAACTGTTTTTCCTTCGCTTGCTCTGTATTCTGCAACGCCACCAACATGTTTATCCATGGCAGTTGTGGAGCTCATTCCGTAAAATTGTTTGTATTTTTCGCCGTTAACTTCGATCAATTCTCCTCCGCTTTCATTATGTCCGGCCAGCATTCCGCCCAACATTACAAAATCTGAACCTGCTCCAAAAGCTTTTGCAACATCTCCCGGAGTACTGCAGCCACCATCACTGATAATGTGTCCGCCTAAACCGTGAGCGGCATCTGCACATTCGATAATAGCCGAAAGCTGCGGATAACCTACTCCCGTTTTTACACGTGTAGTGCAAACTGAACCCGGCCCAATTCCGACTTTTACAATATCGGCACCAGCCAATAAAAGCTCTTCGACCATTTCACCCGTAACTACATTTCCAGCAATGATAACTTTGTCTGGATATTGTTTTCGGGTTTGTTTTAAAAACTGTACAAAATGTTCTGAATAGCCGTTTGCAACATCAATACAGATAAATTTCAGTAACGGATTTGCGGTTATAATTTGACCTATTTTGGCAAAATCTTCTTTTCCGGTTCCGGTGCTAATTGCAATATAATTGTAGAAATCCGGCGTTACTTTCTTCAGGAAATCATTCCATTCCTGTAAAGAATAGTGTTTATGAATGGCTGTAAAAAGTTTTTCTTTTGCAAGAACTTCAGCCATTTCAAAAGTACCAACGGTATCCATATTAGCCGCCATAATTGGGATTCCTGTCCAGATTGTGGTACTGTGCAAAAATTTAAAACTTCGATCTAAAGAGACTTCAGATCTGCTTTTGAGCGTTGATCTTTTTGGTCGAATCATTACGTCTTTAAACCCTAATTTCAGATCAGTTTCTATTCTCATGGCTTTAAATTTTCTGTTACTCTCAAAGATATAAATTTTGAAAATGACGTTTTTAAAATCAATAGAAAACTAATTATTCATTTATCAACAATTTTTTAAATTTTTGATTATTGATTTTAGATTGCTTAAGCTTTGCTCTTAATTTGGCACGCGGATGACACGGATTCGCTATCGCGAAAACGCGGATTTAACGCGGATTTTTTTAGATTGAAAATTTTCTTATTGGAGCGCGTTTCGACTTCGCTCAACGAGACAAACTTGAAATTTGAAAACTGAGACTGAAAACTTGAAACCTGAAACAAAGAAAACCTGAAACAAAAAAACTTACCCGTGAATCGTTTCGCCTTTTCCGTAGTTTGTGATGATTGATTCTTCGTAGGCAAGCCATTCTCTCCATCGCTTTTCGACGTCTATTCCCACTCCGTATTTTCTGGCGTAGGTGATAAAAGTGGTGTAATGTCCTGCTTCGCTTTCCATTAAATCTCTGTAGAAAACAGCTAATTCTTCGTCTTGAATATTCTCAGATAAAACTTTAAAACGCTCACAACTTCTGGCTTCAATCATAGCCGAAAACAATAATCTTTCGACCAAACCTGAAACTCTGCTTCCGTCGCCGCTTTTTTTCATATATAAATACAATTCATTTACATAATCGTCTTTGCGCTCGCGTCCTAGTTTTAATCCTCTTTTGATAATGATATTGTGAACTTGCTCAAAATGATCGATTTCTTCTTTGGCTAAAGCCAATAAATCTTTGACCAAATCCTGATGTTCTGAGTTATTGGTGATAATAGTAATTGCGTTTGTTGCTGCCTTTTGCTCACACCAAGCGTGATCTGTCAAGATTTCTTCAATATTTTTTTCTACAATATTTACCCATCTTGGATCTGTTGGTAATTGTAATCTTAATACGCCCATGTCTTTTTGTTTTATTTTGTTTCAGGTTTTCTTTGTTTCAAGTTCTTTTAGGAACGAAAAAAGTTTAAAGTTTTGCTTTACGTTTTTTACGTGTCACAAAACTTTAAACTTGAAACCTGAAACTTGAAACAATTAAGTTTCAAATTTTATTTTTTAGAATACGAAAATTGGTCTTTCACTCATCATTTCGTTTACTTCATTTGCTACTTCTTCGATAACTGCTTCATTTGTGTGATCAGCTAATACTTTATCGATTAAAGCTACAATTGTTTCCATATCTTCTTCAACTAAACCACGAGTTGTGATTGCAGCTGTTCCTACACGAATTCCAGAAGTTACAAATGGTGATTTATCATCAAATGGAACCATGTTTTTATTTACTGTAATTTCTGCTTTTACTAATGCATTTTCAGCTTCTTTACCAGAAATATTTTTATTTCTTAAGTCAATAAGCATCATGTGATTATCAGTTCCGCCAGAGATAATATTGTATCCTCTTTTTACAAATGCATCAGCCATAGCGTTTGCATTTTTCTTTAATTGCATAGCATAAGTAAAGAACTCATCTTGAAGAGCTTCACCAAAAGCTACTGCTTTTGCAGCGATAATGTGCATTAAAGGTCCTCCTTGGTTTCCTGGGAAAACAGCAAGATCTAATAATGAAGACATCATTCTGATTTCTCCTTTTGGAGTTTTCAATCCTTGTGGGTTTTCAAAATCTTTCCCCATCAAAATCAAACCTCCGCGTGGCCCACGTAAAGTTTTGTGTGTTGTTGTAGAAACAATATGACAATGTGGAATTGGATCATTCATCAATCCTTTTGCAATAAGACCTGCAGGGTGTGAAATATCAGCAAATAAGATCGCTCCCACGCTGTCAGCAATTTGTCTGAAACGTGCAAAATCCATATCACGAGAGTAAGCTGATGCTCCTGCAATGATTAATTTTGGTTGCTCTTTAGTTGCAATTTCCTGAATTTTATCATAATCTAAACGACCTGTTTCAGCATCTACACCATAAAAAACTGGTTTGTATAAACGACCTGAAAAGTTTACCGGAGAACCATGAGTTAAGTGACCACCGTGAGATAAATCGAAACCTAAAATAGTATCACCAGGATTTAAACATGCGTGGTAAACTGCAGTATTTGCCTGAGAACCTGAGTGAGGCTGTACGTTTGCATATTCAGCACCAAATAATTCTTTGGCTCTGTCAATTGCTATTTGCTCAATAACGTCTACTACTTCGCAACCGCCGTAGTATCTTTTGCCAGGATACCCCTCAGCATATTTATTAGTTAAAACAGAACCAGCTGCTTCCATTACCTCATCACTTACAAAATTCTCTGAAGCGATAAGTTCTAATCCGTGAATTTGTCTGTCTTGTTCCTCTAGTATAAGGTCAAAAATTTGTTCGTCGCGTTGCATTTTTTCGTTTTTCGTTAATTTCCTGCAAAAATACAAAAAAACGTTTGCCAAACTGTTAGATTATGATATATTTGACATAGAATTTTTCAACAAATAATTAACACTCACATGCCAATAACCGCCAACGATACCAAAAGAAAATCATGGTTAGAAGTACCAGAAAATAGTGACTTCCCTATTCAAAATATTCCTTTCGGTGTATTTCTTACTAAAGAAAATGTCGTTACAGTAGGAACGCGAATTGGCGATTATGCCATAGATCTAGGAGCTTTACAACAGTTAAACTATTTTGAAGGAATAGATTTAACCGATGACATGTTCATGCAGGACACGCTAAATGATTTTATTTCTGACGGAAAAAAAACGTGGCGTCTCGTTCGAAATCGTATTTCTGATATATTCGAAGAAAACAATCCACAACTTAGAGATTCAACAAAACATCGCGATATTGTTATTTTTAAAATCGATGATGTTGAGATGCAATTACCTGTTTTAATTGGTGATTACACTGATTTTTACTCTAGTAAAGAGCACGCAACAAACGTTGGAAAAATGTTTCGTGACCCAGAAAATGCTTTATTACCAAACTGGTTACATATTCCGGTTGGATATCACGGTAGAAGTTCTACTATTGTTCCGTCTGGGATTCCGGTTCACAGACCAATGGGACAAACTTTACCAAATGGGGAAAAATTACCTGTTTTTGGTGCTTCCCGTTTAGTAGATTTTGAACTTGAAACAGCTTTCATTACTACAGATGTAAATGTAATGGGAGAAAATATTCCAACTTATGAAGCCGAAGATTACATTTTCGGGATGGTCTTATTAAATGACTGGAGCGCACGTGATATTCAGAAATGGGAATATGTGCCTCTTGGACCATTCTTAGCTAAAAACTTTGCAACATCAATTTCTCCTTGGATTGTAACTATGGATGCTTTGGAGCCTTTTAGAACTAAAGGTCCTAAACAAGATCCATCACCGCTTCCTTATTTACAAACTAAAGGAAAAAAAGCATTTGATATTCATTTAGAAGTTTCAATACAACCTGTAGATCAAGAAGAAACTATTGTTTCTAAATCTAATTTCAAATATTTGTATTGGTCAATGGCGCAGCAATTAGCACATCATACTTCAAACGGATGCCGTGTAAATTCTGGTGACATGATGGGTTCAGGAACTATTTCTGGTCCAACTCCTGATAGTTTTGGTTCTATGTTAGAATTAACTTGGGGCGGAAAAAACCCAATTAAGTTAAAGGATGGAACTGAACGTAAATTTATCGAAGATAATGATACGGTAATCATAAGAGGTTTTTGCGAGAATGCTGAAGTACGTCTTGGTTTCGGAGAGGTTTCAAGCCAATTATTACCACCTTTTATAAGACCGTGAAGAGATCCTGAAATATTAGAAAAT